>CAYMSC010000315.1:0-7830 GCA_964392805.1 uncultured Saprospiraceae bacterium | reverse complement strand
TTATTCTCTTCCTTTTTTCTCTATTGGCATGCACCAATAAATCGCCCGAAGTTTTTCAATTATTAGATTCCGAATCAACCAATATTACTTTTAATAATGAAATTCCTGAAAGTGATAGTCTCAACATCCTTATCAATAACTACATCTATAATGGTGCAGGCGTAGGCATTGCAGATTTTAATAAGGATAGTTTGCCGGATGTTTTTTTTGCGGGTAATCTAGTAGATAACCAATTGTATTTAAACCGTGGAGCCTTAAAGTTTGAAGATGTTTCTAATGCAGCGGGTATTGAAACAAAAGGTAAATGGGTCTCTGGGGTCAATGTGGTAGATATTAATAATGACGGCTGGCAAGATATTTATCTAACTTGTACTTTTCATGAAGACACTTTGCTAAGAGAAAATTTGCTGTATATTAATCAAGGGACGGATGGTAACGGACAAATAACCTTTAAGGATGAAGCAAAAAAATATGGTCTAGCTGATAATCGCTATACGACGCACAGTATTTTTGTGGACTATGATGTAGATGGTGATTTAGATTTATTTTTGATTAATAATAAATTAGATATTCCCAAAACCATGGGGCTTCGCCAAAAAATAAATGATGGGAGTAGCCCTTCTACAGACCGGTTATATCGAAATAATGGGGATGAAACTTTTACCGACGTATCTGCCGAAGCAGGGATTACTTATCACGGATTTGGATTGGGCATAGCTGTTCTTGATATTAATCATGATGGCTATCCTGATATTTATGTATCCAATGATTTTGTGAGTAATGACATTCTTTGGGTCAACCAAAAAAATGGTACATTCAAAAATGAAATTATGCATTATTTAGACCATCAAAGTTTTTCTTCGATGGGTAATAATGTAGGCGATTTGAATAATGATGGCTTACCAGAAATTGTAACTTTGGATATGCTACCCGAAGAAGATGCTCGTATGAAAATGATGTTCGGTGGTTCCAATCATTATTATTATGACATCATGCAAAAGAAGAATTATGAAATTCAATACCCTAGAAATACCATTCAACTAAACCAGGGAAATGGACATTTTGGGGATATTTCGATGTTATTAGATATTGATGCAACCGATTGGAGTTGGAGTCCAATGATTAGTGATTTTGATAATAATGGCAAGAATGATTTGTTTATTACCAATGGTTTTCCTAGAGATATTAGCGATTTAGATTTTTCCGATTTTCATTCGGGGATGAATGTTTTACTAAGTGCCAATGCACGCTTATTGAGTAAAATTCCTATCGTGAAAATTGACAATCATCTATACTTACAAAAAGAGAATTTTCAATTTGAAAAAACACATAGAGGAGCTAGTTTTAGTCGACCGTCTTTTTCTAATGGGGCGGCTTTGAGTGATTTGGATAGAGATGGTGATATGGATTTAGTGGTCAATAATATTAATGATGCCGCTTTTATTTATGAAAACACGACGGCTGGTAATCCTGCAAATACGACGGCTAATTATGTGCAAATTTCTGTTGAAGGCGATGAAAAAAATAGAGGGGCTATCGGTGCTAGCGTAAAAATCTATGCTGCCGAAACTGTTTTTATCCAAGATGTGCAATTCAATCGAGGCTACTGTTCTACTTCTGAAAACTTATTACATTTTGGATTGGGGGCTATTGAAAGCATAGATTCTACCGTTATAATATGGCCTGATGGTACGCAGTCTAGCTACCTTAATTTACCATTGAATACCCACCATACTTTTGTTCATAAAGATGCTTCCAAACAACAGGTCATTGCCCAACAAAAAAAAGCTGTTTTGTTTCAACAAATAGAAAATGAATTGACGGCTACCCCACATACTTTTACCAAATTTTATGACTTTAATGTGCAACCACATATCCAAAAAATTAGCTCAGAAGAAGGCCCTGCTTTGGTAATTGCGGATATGAATAATGATGGCTTGGATGATTGCTTGATGGATGTAGGTGAAAAGAAACCTTTGCAAATTTTTTATCAACAAGCAATAGGTGGTTTTCTTTCAGAAAAAATAAGAACCATAGATTCTTTAGGAGAAAAAACGACCATTTTAGCCGTTGATTTGAATGGAGATAATTATAAAGATATTTATTTGGCAAAAGGTGCCTTACCTTTTATGAACCAACCCGAAAAACAATGGGATGAAATTTATCTCAACCAACAAGGAAATGGCTTTCTTAAAGATACGAC
Organism: uncultured Saprospiraceae bacterium; assembly: GCA_964392805.1. Taxonomy (GTDB): domain Bacteria; phylum Bacteroidota; class Bacteroidia; order Chitinophagales; family Saprospiraceae; genus JAFMDF01. The sequence continues at coordinate 5,627 of CAYMSC010000315.1, read as the reverse complement.
GTTCGTGGGAGAAAACTCGATTTCTTCTAGCGTAGTGGCGGCGGATTTTGATAAGGATGGCGATTTAGATTTATTTGTTGGTAGTAGAGTTTCCGCAGCAAATTGGCCGATTACGCCCAATTCAAAATTATACCTCAATGAAAATGGCAAAATGGTGAATGCTACCACTACTTTTTCAGAAGATTTGGAAAAAATAGGGATGGTTACCTCCGCTATTTGGACGGATGTGGATAATGATACTTGGGTAGATTTAGTGGTAGTGGGCAAATGGATGAAACCTACTATTTTTAAAAATATAGATGGAAAGCAGTTGGAAAAAATAGATATGGCTGGACTAGGTGCTTTAAATGGACTATGGAATAGTATTGTAGCGGCTGATTTGGACCAAGACGGCTATGTAGATTATGTTTTAGGCAATCAAGGACTTAATAATAAATATAGATTGGATGCACAACATCCCCTTCAATTATTTGCCAAAGACTTTGATAGCAATGGGAGCATTGACCCTATTCTGAGTCATTTTATTGATGGAGCTTATAAGCCTTATGCTTTGCGTAAACCAATGATGAAGCAACTAAAATCTCTATCTAAAGACTACACAAATTTTGCAATTTATTCTACTACGACTACTGCGGAACTCTTGGAAAAATTAAACACAGAAGCTATGTTTACTTTTGAGGCCAATACTTTGCACCATATTATTCTTTGGAATGAGGCGGGTAAATCTTTTAATGTAGACACCTTGCCTTTGGAAGCACAAGTGTCCGTAGGGAATGGTATTTTATTAGAAGATGTTAATAATGACCGTCAAGTCGATATACTATTTACTGGAAATGATTATGCCACAGAAGTATTTAATGGCATTAATGATGCAGGGACCGGTATGGTTATTTTGAATAAGGGCAATAGAAATTGGACAAAATTAAGCCCTGTGGAAAGTCATTTTTATAATGAGGGAAATACTAGGGGGCTGGTGAAATATTTTGATGTGGATAAAAAACAGTTTCAATATATTACGGCTAGGCATGGCAATGCGCCTATTTTACATCAATTAAATGACGCACCATCTGTCGATAAAACGATTCGGATTCCACAAAATATAGCCACTATAAAAATTGATTATCAAGATGGAACAACGAGCGAACAAGAATTATATTTGGGAGAAGGATATAAGCAACAAGGTAGTCGAGTTTTAGTCATTCCCCCAACTATAAAAGCGATTCAAGGGACTACTTTCATAGGAGAAGAAATGACTTTATTTAGAAATAATGAATAGTAACAAATTGATTTGTTGAAAATAACGACTAAGCAAAAAACAAAGAAAATTTGTAAATTTGAGAAAACTAAAGAGATATGAAATTAGCCAATCCAATATATGATACGGTATTTAAGTATTTGATGGAAGACACAGAAATAGCACGCCGATTTCTTGGTCAAATCATAGGAGAAGAAATTACAACGATAGAAATTCGCCCCCAAGAACATACGGTTAAATCAAAAAGACATGGCATAACTGTCTTGCGCTTTGATTTTAAAGCAACTATTCAATTAAAAGAGCAAAAACTTAAAAACAAAAAAGATAAGAAAAATTGGAAAGCAAAGTATAAAACTATCTTAATTGAGTTACAAAAGGCCAAAAAACCTAAAGATATAGAACGATTTCGGCGTTATTTAGGGGATAATTACCTGAAAAAAGATACTATTATCGATGAAAATGGTAAACTAAAAAAAGTAGACTTGCCTATTGTGACCATTTATATTTTAGGTTTTTCGGTCCCTCCAATTGAAACTTCTGTGCTTAAAATAAATCGAGTCTATACAGATTTAAACACTCATGAAGCATTAGATGTGCAAACAGAATTTATTGAAAAATTAACGCACGATTGTTATGCTATATTGATAAAAAAACTGCCAAAAAAATCTCGTTCTGAATTAGAACGAATTCTACAAATTTTTAATCAGACTTATATTTTAGATTCGGATAATAAATTTTTGGACATTAATGAACAGTTATTAAAAGACAATGAGCTGCTACAACTTATGTCAAAACGTTTGCAAGAAGCTGCCTTGAACAGAGAAGTGATCGAAAGTATTTATATTGAACGAGAAGTGGAAGAAGTGTTAGACCAATATGTTCGAGAGAAAGAAGAGTTGATGGAAACAAATAATGAATTAAAAGGGGATTTAAAAGAGCGAGATGAAAAATTAAAAGAACGGAATTTAGAATTAAAAGAACGGAATTTAGAATTAGAAGAACAAAAAAGAATCATCGAAGCATTAAAACAACAATTAAAAAACAAAAAATAAGACTACTTGTCTAACCTCGTAAATAATTGAAAATAAATTAATTACATTTGGTCCAAAATGATTTGGATGGGACGTATTAATGATTATCTTAGCTTAGACCTCTGGCCTGAGTAGCAACTCGCTAAAAATACTCAGACCAGAGGTCTAAGCTACATTTAATCCACCCAAATCATTTTGAGCCTTACATTTTGTTAATTTTCAGTTCTTGATAGTTTGACCATAAACTATTTACCGTGGACCGATAGCCAATTATTCACAACTCACATGAACAAACAATTTACCAATCTATATTTTATCTTTTTTATCATCTTATTTTGGAGCTGTAGCGACCAAAAAGGTTTTGAATTTGTCCCTGCTAAAACCTCCAATATAGATTTTAATAACATCATTCCAGAAGACAAGAATATTAATATTTTAAACTTTGAATACTTGTATAATGGAGGAGGAGTTGGCGCAGCTGATTTTAATAAAGACGGCAAAATAGATTTATATTTTGCTGGTAATATAGTAGATAATCGACTTTTTATCAATCAAGAAGATTTTGAATTTTTAGATATTACTGCCGTTAGTGGTACAGCTGCAACAGGAAAATGGTCCAATGGCGTGTCGATAGTTGATATTAATAAGGATACTTGGCCAGATATCTATGTAGCAGTTAGTTCTTTGAATTTGGACGCTAAACCCAAAAATTTATTATTCATCAACCAAGGAAATAATAGCGAAGGTATACCCACTTTTATCGAAGCGGCTGAAAAATATGGATTGGCTTCTACCAAACATTCCCGTCATGCGGCTTTCTTTGATTATGACCGAGATGGAGATTTAGATTTATATGTGTTGAATAATATTATTGATTTGACAGACCCCACTTCTTATCGCCGAAAAGTGACGAATGGGACGGCTGTCAATACAGACCAATTATTTCAAAATATTGGAAATAATCAATTCAAAGAAATAGGCAAAGAAGCGGGAATTTTGTTTGAAGGTTATGGCCTTGGTATAGCTATCGGAGACGTAAATCAAGATGGCTGGCAAGATATTTATGTAGCTAACGATTATATCAGCAATGATTTATTATACATCAACCAGCAAGATGGTACTTTTAAAAATGAAATAGGAGCTAGAACAAAATTACAAAGCAAATTTTCTATGGGCGTTTCCTTGGCGGATTTTAATAATGATGCTACGGAGGATATTTTAGTCTTAGACATGCTATCGGCTACCAATGACCGTTTGAAACGACATGTCAAAGAAAGCAATTATAATAATCGGCGGAATAATCAAGTCTACAACTATCAAGAACAAGTTGCTCGAAATACTTTCCAACAAAATGATGGCAATGGTTATTTTGGAGAGATTGGTTTTCATGCAGGCATTTACGCTTCCGATTGGAGTTGGTCGCCTTTAACTGCTGATTTTAATAATGATGGTTTATTAGATGTGTATGTGACAAATGGTTATCCAAAAGATATTACCGAATTAGATTTTGTAGATTATCGAGCAGGGGCAAATCTTGCCTTAAACAAGAGAAAACTTTTTGAAAAATTGACTGCGGAAAAAGTACCCAATTGTCTGTTTCTAAATCAAGGCGAAATGCGCTTTAAAGAACAAGCCAAAACTTGGCAATTAGATAAACCTTCCTTCTCTAACGGTGCGATTTATGCAGATTTTGACAATAATGGCGAACTAGACATTGTGGTTAACAACATTAATGAAAATGCCTTTTTGTTGAAAAATAAAGGCTTTGGACAACAAAATTATTTGCAACTTCAATTTTCTGAACAAGCTAGATACAACCGAGCGATAGGTGCAAAAGTGTATGTCTATACAGATGGACAACAACAATTTCAAGCCTATTATTTGAATAAATCTTACTTGTCTTCTGTTAGCCCTTTTCTTCATTTTGGTTTGGGCGCAACAGAAAAAGTAGATTCTATTATTATTCAATGGCCAACAGGCGAAAAGACCATAGAATCAGCAATTACCGCTAATCAAATATACACCATTTCAGACCCCAAAACCGACAAGCCACAACCGATAACTCATAACCGACAACGGACAAACGACAACCGACAACCGATAACTCATAACACTCCCTTGACGCACCGAAGTACTAATCAAAATGATTTTTCCTATCAAAGAACCTTACCTTTTTCTTATAGTCATTTGGGGCCATTAGTCGCCGTATCTAATTTGCAGGACGATAAAAAAGTAGTCATTGCTATTGATGAAAGTAGAGATTTTATTAAGTTATATGACCCTGAAACCACAGCGATAGATACCTTAAAGGGCATTATAGATAAAGGGGTGAATGGATTATTAGTAGCAGATATGAACGGAGACAAGGCAGTAGATATAGCTGTTACTTATGGCGGCTATAGTTCCGCAATAAGTGATACTTCCAAAAGCTTGCAAATTTTATGGAATGATGGACAAGGTAATTTTGATAAATCAGCTACTTCGACTTTAAAAACAACCCATTCCTTTGGGGTTATTAGGGGAAATGATATAGATAATGATGGAGATATAGATTTATTTATTGGAGGAACACTGAGCCAAAATAATTTCCCAATAGCGGCTAATTCGTATCTACTAATCAACAATTTTACTACTCAAAATACAAATATTGCCCCAAATGCTCTGCAAAACCTTGGCGATTTGGGTATTGTCATGGATGCAGTATGGACGGATGTAACTAACGATGGAAAAATGGAGTTGATGATTGCAGCACATTTAAAACCAATCCAAGTACTGTCTTTTGAACAAGGACAATTAACGGCTAATTCAACATCCATTACCCCAACAGGTTTTTGGAATAGTATTCAACCACTAGATTATGATAATGATGGAGATATGGATTATTTGGTTGCAAATTTAGGCACCAACACCCCTTTATCTAATGGCGATTCCCCGATAACAATTACTTATCAAGACCAAGATGAGAATGGGAGTATAGATGTGTTTACAGGTTTCCGATTTAATCAAGAAACTGCGGAAGTACCCTTTGAATTTAGAAATGAAGTAATTGCACAAATCCCAAGGTTAAAAAAGCAATTTTTAGATTATAAATCCTATGCAAATTCCTCCTTTGATGTTTTTGTCCAAGCTACTGCGGAGCAGAGGGCTCCTGAAAAAATAGTTGTTGAAACGGTTAAGCATCAACTTTTAAAAAATGAAAATGGACAACTGACTGCAATGCCTTTGCCAACCGCTACTCAATTAAGTCCTATTTTCGGTTGGACGACCACCCATTTAAATGAAGATAATTTAGTGGATGTCCTCGCAAGTACCAATCTTTCTTCTAGTCGAGAATTTTGGGG
>CAYMSC010000314.1:0-7837 GCA_964392805.1 uncultured Saprospiraceae bacterium | reverse complement strand
TTAACTTTTCTCAATCGTTTACATATTATAAAAACGACTTTTCGTTCACCCTAATAAAAGTAACTTGTTTTTAAAATACGAATAATAACTTCTAATAACTTTAATAACTTCCAACTAGTCTTGAAGCAAAAAGTACAAATACTCCACGAAGATGATGATTTAATAATCGTCAACAAACCTGCCGATTATCTCTCCATTCCAGATAGACATGACGAGACGAAACCCAATATCCTATCCTTTTTGAATCATAAATATGGGAAAGTATTTACCGTTCACCGTTTGGACAAAGCGACTAGTGGAATTATGTGTTTTGCCAAAAATGAAGAGGCACACAAGCACCTCAGCAAACAATTTCAAGAAAGAACAGTAGCAAAGATTTACTATGCTTTGGTCGATGGAATTTTAACAACCACCGAAGGTGAAATCAATCAAGGAATAGCACCACATCCTGCTCGTCCGGGAAAAATGATGGTGTCTAACAAAGGGAAAAAATCATTAACTTATTATAAAGTAGTCGAACAATTCCAAAGCTTTGCCTTAGTCGAAGCGAATATCAAAACAGGAAGAACCCACCAAATTAGAGTACATTTTGAGGCAATTGGCTACCCATTAGCGATTGATGAATTGTATGGAAACAGGACCGAATTTCGATTGTCCGAAATTAAATTAAAAAAATATCGACTTGGGAAAGACCAAGTGGAAAGACCCTTAATGTCTCGCACCACTTTGCATGCTTTTCGATTAGAATTAGACCAACCAACTACCCAAAAAAGGTTAATTTTTGAAGCACCAGTGCCAAAAGATTTCTCCGCAGTGTTAAAACAGTTGCGAAAGTGGCATAAATAACTTAAATTAATTTATATTAAAAAATAAAATTTAATATTTTTCACTATTTTATCACCCTCTTTTGATAGAAATGTTAAACTAATTTCCTCCACATTACTTTTTACTTTTTTGTCGTTTAAAGGTCATATAGAACTTACCTTAAATCGGTATTGTTCTTTTGTCGTACCTATTCTATCTATAATTGTAGAACGAGTCCTAATTTTTGCCTCCATTATTTCCTAGAATTCTAAAACTAGTGGTTCATACATGAAATGGATGATTCTTTTTATTGGTTGTCATCATTAGGACAACTACTAACTGATAACCGTTTACTGCGGACTGCACTAGGAGTTTACTAAAAGCGAATATTTAATTAAAGAGAATCGATAAAGCTAATTATTGCTAACTCGAAGTGTCAATACTTTAGTTAGTTCTAAGCTATTTTGCAAATGAAATTAGTAAGTCAAGGTTTTATATCTTGAACTTACTTAGGAATGGTTCAAAATAACTTTGCACTTTAAAATTGTAACTTATTGATTATCAATAGTGTTTTTAATTTTAATTGTCATTTTAATTCATTCCTTAACCCCGTGACATTATGAGAAGATTATTGTTTTTTATCACTTTTACACTTGGAATGGCAGCATTTCAAGGCTGCAAATCGGTCCAATCAGCCATTTATACAGAGCCTATAATCGGTACAGCAAATTTTGATTATTGGATACACAGTCCGCTGCATCCTGACAATAATCAGGCGGTAACCTTTAAAAGTAAAGTTGCAGATAAGGAAGGAGTGCTCAAAGTAGAATTGTTAGTTTATGAATATGAGCTTTATGAAAATTCGGAGGGTTTACCCTCCAAACGTCGTCGAAGCAATAGTCACTGGGGCTTGGTATACGATTGGGAATATGATGGTACAACTACTGAAGCCGATGTATCTTTTACTTTTTCTAAGGGATTCAAAGCATTTACCAACATAGAGTATATTTTTAGAGTGTTTAACACAAAGGGAGAAGTATCAGAACGATTGGCAATTTTTGATGCAGGAGACGCTAAGTGGCCTTTAGATAAAATTACTTTATATTCAACTACTCGTAACTCATTGGCAAAGTCTATCAATCTTTGCTTGTTTCCAGATATAGATTATAAACAAGATTGGAGAGGTTTTTTAACGGATATGGAACAGTTAATTTATAATGGTTTTCACCAAAATAATCAAATTGGAAACCACAAAGAAAATTGGCAATTTTATTATACTCAAAGAGAAGCAGACGGCTATGACATATCTAAAAACTTTTATGAAGAAGCAGCTTTTCCAAGTTTTGTTAAAGATTCAGAAATACCAGGAATTGATGCCTATGGACTAATGCACCAAGAACCTTATAGTGATGGAGCCTATCTTAAAAATAATATTCATTTTTTATCTTATAATATTTTTACTTCCGAGAGTTATAATTTTGGGACGGCAATTCACGAATCAGCCCATGCGATTTTTAATTTAAGTGATGAATATGATTTATGTGCTTGTTTTGAACATCCTGAAGGAGCGAATGTATTTTCCTCTTTAAAAGGTTGCCAAAGTTTTAACCGAGAGAATGGTTTTCCAGTCAGTGATTGTACACCATTAGAACATTTGAATGGAGAAAGTTGGTATATGTCAGAACCATCTGTTATGTTTGCTTCTAAGGAATTGTGTCAAGCATATAATACTAAAAATGGTAATAAAAACGGAGAATGTGAACGTTTCAAAGATTACGATGGCTCTATTTACTTTAGGGCAATAGCAGATTTATGTATCATGCAAGATGATGGAGATGCCATAGTTCGAGATTTTCAAAGAACTTGTTCCAGAATAATCGAAAATTATTATGAAAAACTAAATCGAGAAGACGAGGAAGTTTTGTCAGCAAATTTATTGGAAGACGTGGAAAATATTTATGGCTATCAACCCGTAGTACTAATGGAGATGATTCATCAAAAAGAACAATTAGCCTTTAAAGTAAAAGGTATCCAAAATGGTATCCCTAAGAAAAATTTACTACAAAGAGACGCGATTCAATTAGATTTTATTCGAAATTCAGGGAAAAAATATAGCCTCTCTTTACCAGACCCTACGCATTTACACATTCATAAGGAACACGCTGATGAAGTAGCGGATGTCCCTAATGTTAATTATACATTTTCAATTCCTTATTCATCAGATTTACAAACGATGATTTGTGCGCAGAAAAATGCCAAACATGGTTCTTTAATGGCTAAAGGTGGCGAAGTGGCGAAGATGGAAATTACGAATATGGATTTGGTAGAGCCATTGAGACAACTGATGAATGTGGTTTCTGAGAAGGAATAATATTAGTCGGCAGTTAGTGCATTTGCTTAGCAATCAAGCTTTTAATGAAATTGAAAACTATCTATTATACAAAACGAAGTCATCCGTGTCCCTGTAATTATCCGTGGTATTAATTGCTACCACAGATAATTAAAGGGACACAGATGTTAAACAATGTTGACGCTCGATACTTATCTTTTAAGATTCTTTGACAATTTTTGCATTAATCATAATTCGTAGCTCAAGCATCTTGCTTGAGAAGCAATGAGTTAGTGACAAATTATTTCTCAAGCTAGAAGCTTAAGCTACGTTTTGCAAAAATTGTCAAAGAACCTCTTTTAATCTTTATAACTGCTCCTAATTCGGCTAATCTTGCAATTAGTTACCTTTTAGGTCTGTTTAATAGTGTTAGCAGGATTAGAACTAGCAATTTTATAGGTCTGAAAACTCACCGTAATAAATGCCAATAAGCCAACCATAATAGTAGATGCTACAATAACCCACCAAGGAAAATTTATTCGATAAGCATAGCTATTTAACCAATCATTCATGCTCCAATAAATTATTGGAATACCAATTATAACAGCAATTAATATCAACCAAATAAAGTCTTTAAAAAAGAGTAGAATGATATTGCTAGTAGTAGCGCCTAATACTTTTCTAACACCAACTTCTTTAGCTCTTTGTACGGATAAATAAGAAGCCAGCCCAAATAAACCTAAAATAGCCACAATAACTGCTAAGAAGGCAAAATTGGCAAAAATAGTCCCAAATTTTCGGTCTTCTTTATACAGTTTTTCAAAGCGTTCATCCAGAAAAGAATAGTTGAATGGGGCATCGGGATAAAAGCCTTGCCAGATATTTTTAATAGCAGCAATTTGAGCAGTTAGTGCTTTTCCATCGCCATTTAAGTGGACGACGGTATTGGTGTTGACCTGCTTATATAAGAAAAGAGTCGGTTCTACGGCTTTCTTTAGAGAACTGCGATTATAATCTTTAATCACCCCAACAATTTTGTAGGTATTTCCCCAGTCTTCTTCTCCAAATTTGAAAGATTCGTTAATGACTTTACTCGCATCGGGAACGCCCATCATCTCTAAAAGTGATTGATTCAAAATAACCGCCGCTGAATCTCCTGTGCGGTTTCGGTCAAAACCTCTTCCTGCAACTAATTGAATATCTAAAGTACTCAACAAATCATCATTCATTCGATTCAAATAAATAGTACTCTCGCTAACATCTGTGTGTCCAATGATTCTTTTTGGATTGGTCGTAGAACTAATATCTGAACTTCCGCCACCGGGCAAGGAGGAAATACTAGCGACAGAAACCACGCCCACTTCTTTTTTTACTTCTTCTAAAAATGTTTGATATTTACTTTCGTAGGCTTCATCACTCAAAGACGGGACAGAGGCATTATTAAAACCAATAATTTTTTCCGTTTTGAAACCCATATCTCGTTGGGTCATAAACTGAATTTGTTGGTACACAATAACCGTAGCAGCAATCAAAGCTAAAGAAGTGGCAAACTGAAAAATGACTAAGCCTTTTCGCATAGTCGCCCCTTGTTTTGTTCGGCTAAAAGTACCTTTTAAAACCCCAATCGGTTGAAAGGAAGAAAGAATCAAGGCTGGATAAATACCTGTCAAGAGCGTACCTAGTAAACAGAAAAGTCCTAGTTTTTTTAAGAAAGTAGGCTGTTTCCAAAGGTCTGTTAATAAAGTCTTCCCAACGAGTTCATTAAAATAGGGGAGTGCGGCTTGGGCGATTAAAATAGCGACAATGCCACCAAAAAGATTGACTAACAAAGATTCAGTGAAAAATTGCCCGATTAACTGTCCTTTTTTTGCTCCAACGACCTTTCTTAAACCAACTTCTTTCGCTCTTTCGGTCGCTCTTGCCGTAGATAAATTAACATAATTAATCCAAGCTATTATTAAAATAAAGAGGGCAATTATTTCTAAAAAGTAGACCCCTTTGGCACTACCATGAATCTCTGGTTCATAAGTGTAATCACTATGTAAATGGATGTCTTTTACCGCCTGAATATTAAAACGAGAATAATCATCCGTCATATATTTTTTGGCTATTATGGGCAATTTAGCATTAATGGCTGCCAAATCAGCCTGTTCAGATAATCGCAGATAGGTATAATAATTATTGCTATTCCAGTTATCATTCCTCAATCGTTCAGCATAACTTTTAAGAGAGACTAGCATATCAAATTTATAGTGAGTATTTGGAGGAACATTCTCTATTACACCCGTAACTTTAAAAGGTTGGTCGAAATAGCCTAGACCTTGAATTGTTTGACCAATGGGATTGTTATCACCAAAGTATTTTTTTGCTTGCTGCTTCGTCAAAACAATGGTAAAAGGTTCTTTAAATAATGCTGATTTATTACCAGCTAAAAGTTTGTAAGTGAACAAGTTAAGAAAGTTGGAGTCTACTGCTAATACATTGGATTCAGCTATAGGCGCTCCATTTTTTCTGAATACCAGTTGAGATGGTTTATAAGTAGTCGTTGCACTTATAACCTCAGGTAATTCCGCTTGCAGAGCCGCTCCCGCAGGCGGATAGGACATCGCATCTCTAAGCACTATCTTTCCATCAAGCGTTTCATCTGTTGTTAGCCGATATAATTGGTCAGCCTTGTCATGAAAAGTATCATAACTTTTTTCAAAAGCAGTGTACTCATGTATTAATAAAAAGGCAGCAAGCCCCAAAGCTAGACCTAGAATATGAATAGCCGTGTAATATTGATGTTTGGCTAAATTTCTAAAACCGATTTTTAAGTAATTTTTGAACATATCTTTGGTATGAACCAAACCAAGAATTGGAAATGGTCGGATGATAGAAGGTCGGAATAATAGTATTACCTCTTTGGCGTATAGCCAATCTGCTTTTCGATGGTTGTTTTCTTCCAAAGCATCATGGTATAACTCTTCCAAATCACCCTGAATATCTTCGTAGTAATCTGGATGGCAATACCATCTGAAAAATTTATGGGCTTGCTTTTTTAACATAATAGTTGTCGGGTTGTCTCACTAATTAACAACGAAATAATAAGTTGAACATCTAATATCCGTTGGGCATTAAATCCGTTGGAAAATTAGCGTCAAGTTGTTTTATTCGTTACTAAATGCCAAAATCCAAGGCAATATCTGGCAGGTCATTCCACAGACTTTCTCGAACTTCACGAGTATGCGTCAAGGCTTTTTTGCCATAAGCAGTCATATTAAAGTAGCGCTTGCGTCTGCCACCTCGAACATTTGTCGTTTCTCCAAATCGAGAAGTGAGGTAACCTTTCTTTTCCATTCGACGGAGGGCGGATTGTAAAGCGCCTACACTGACTTTTCTATCCAATCGAGTTTCGATGGTCTGTTTAATAGCCACACCATAGGCTTCGTCATAAAGGACACCGACAGTTAATAAAACGATTTCTTCAAATTCTCCTAAAGGATATTGTTTCATAATATTATTCCTAATTGTAGTATTGATAAGCGAAGGTAGGTAATTGTTGATTAAATTCCTAATTGTAGTATTGATTGTTTTAAGCTACAATTATCAAAGTAAGAGGTAAGTGTAATTTTATGAATCGCTTTGTGGCTATTATATTTCTATCAACTGACATTTTCGTTGTTTGCCAAATCCACCTGAAAAAGGCACAAAAAATTTTCCATCTTTTAATCCTTTTGGAAAACTAGAGAAACAGCAGGTGCCAATCTGTTCAATTCGTTTTTGAGTATCCATTTTAAATATTCTTGAATTGGAATTTGCTTTATCAGGAGTAATGAAAAACCAATCATTTCCTTTTTTTGAAAAGGCTTTAGGATTCCAAAAAGAATCATTTTTCAGTACCTTTTCATCAGGTAAATGAAAGAGGGCATTAGAGGTAAAATCTACTAAGCTGAATGCTACAATTGGGAAGTTTTGATAAGGCAAATAATAAATTAGATCTTCATTTTTTTTTAAGAAAGCATAATTTTCCATAAAAATTAACCACTTGCTTCTTTCTTCATCTCGATAATATTCAAAGAGACTTTTTCCATTAAAATCAAAAACCACTAATCCATTTTGTCCATATTTCAAATCTGTATCAAATGCACTACCTGAGTAGGAGCAAATTATATGGTTTTTAGTAGTTATCATTCGATGTACACCCCCAAGGAAAAATGAATTTTCAATAAGCCCCTTATTGTTTATAACCCATGCATTAGGTCCTGTATCGGATGGCATATCACCATCTACTAATAAAAATCGATTAGAAGAAATGATGGATAATTTTGGATGGCCTATAGAATAATCCCCTTTTTTTTCGAGTACTTTTCCGTTTCTGATAATTTCATTACGGTCATTTATGACCACATAATTTTTCATAGACACAAAGTCTCCATTCAAAAAAAACTTATCACAGTCATGTGGAATTTCAGTTATTTTCATTTTTTTTAATAGCCTTTAACGATTTTATAGTTTATATAGTTTTACAAATTTCCTTTTTAGCAAAAAATAACCTACGCAGCCTTACTAGATAGGATAGGACTACGGATTGAACAGATGCAACGGATTTACACGGATTTTTCCTTTAGGTCATTTCCTAAAATTGCGTAGATTATTTTTTCTTTTTCCCTAAGTAACGGCAAAACAATAACTTGAACATCTAGGACGGCTTCTTTTGCTCCT
>CAYMSC010000313.1:0-7839 GCA_964392805.1 uncultured Saprospiraceae bacterium | reverse complement strand
CTAATTCACCACTCTCACCTTAATTCGATTACCAGGTTTTGGTAATTTCCCTTCATCAATACCATTAATCTTCAATAAAATAGAAATTGGAACTCGATATTTAAGCGAAATTACTTTAAGGCTTTCGTTACGCTGAATTGTATGGTATAAATAAGAAGTAGGTTGTGCCGATTTCTTTTCACTAAATACGGAAGAAGCCTTCTGAGACACTATTTCTTTAGGGATAAGACTCGGTAATTTAGCAACTGCTTTATTCGTGCTAGCTGCGACTCCTTCAATCGTTACCGAATTGCCATTATATGTTGGTGAAAAAAGTAAAAGCTCTTGTCCTGGTGTTACAACGTCCGTTTTTAAATTATTCCATATTTTTAAATGATGAGGTTCACAGTTAAATAGCTCTGCCAAAAAAAGTAAATTATCTCCTTGTTGTACAGTGTAGTATGACTTTGAATAAAGTGGCGCACCTGTATTGTTTGCTGGTTTACGATTAACCATTCTGCTATCTGGTCGTCTAAAGATTATATTAAAATCATTGACTACTCGTTTTGGTAATATTAAAAAATTACCTTTTATATTAGCAGGAATAAAATCTCTTTTATAGGATGGGTTTAAGGCACGAATAGTCGTTATGGACAAGCCTGTCATCGCCGATATTTGATTAAAATCTAAATTATCATAAATCTTAACAACATCCGTCAATTGTAAATCCATTTCTGGGTAAATAGGATTCAAATTATGCTGCTCATAATTTTGCAGTAAATAAGCCGCAGCAATATAAGCAGGTACATAATTACGAGTTTCCTTTGGTAAATATTTTCTAATTTTCCAGAAATTTTTACTTCGTCCTCTTCTTACTGCTCTACTCACATTACCCCCTCCGCTATTATAAGCCGCTATCGCTAAGGGCCAATTTCCAAATCGTTTGTATTGTCGTTGCAAATAACGCATCGCCGCATCCGTAGAAAGATGGGGGTCTCTACGTTCATCTACTGTTGCATCAATTCTCAAACCATATTCTTCCCCTGTTAATTTCATAAATTGCCACAAGCCAACTGCTTTTGCACTAGAAATAGCAATAGGGTCTAAAGCTGATTCTGTCACCGATAAATATTTTAGAGCATCTGGTAAGTCGTATTCTTTAGCATACTTTTGAAAAATCGGAAAGTACATAACTGTTTTACCCAACATCCGCTCCGTCTTATCTCGTTTTTTTATAGTATAGGTCCGAATATATCCTTTGACTACATCCGTGTATCGGGGAATGACACAACTCGCAATATTCCGCAAACGCATACGAATTTCCTCATCGGTATAAAGGGGAATAGTGTTATCCGTAGTAGTAACACTTTGACTATACTGAGCAGAAATATTTCCTGTAGCGACAAAGAAATATACAAAAAGCAAGGGCAATAATGAATTCATCTTCATTGCAAAACGATAGTTAGATTTTTAGTTTATTTCAGTAGTTGTTGTAATCGAAAAAGAATGGTAAAATAGTTAGATTGATGGGTATTCCTATTTTTAGGAAATAAATATAATATACAAAGATAACAACATTCGGAGGGCTAATAAAACTATTCGTTCTAGTTTATAAAATAATTAACACTACACTATTCCTTCCGATAATCTTTAAGAGTATCCAATTTCCATGCCTAAAAGTTCTAATATGTTGTAAACTATGATGATTTTCTTAAATCAGTATGGTTTATAACGCTATACCCTACACTTTTTAAAAACGCGGCCTATGATGGCTAAAACAAGGGATTTGGGCTGAGTAAAAAGTATATGTTAATGAAGTTTACAATATTAATTAACGTAACTATTCAGAACCGAGAGCAGAGAATAGAGATTTATTTTTCGGCAATTTGACCATTTTGAATCTATTAGATTAATAATTGCCGATATTAAGTCTCTTTTCTCTCAATGTAATAATCTCTAATCCCTATTCTGAATCGTTACTAATTAACTTGATAAGCTACCCCTAATTTTTTCAATTTAGCAATCAAATCATTATCTGCGTTTACTGTTTGTGTCTTAGCAATCAAATGCAGTTTAGTTTTGGTTGCTCTATCAATTAAATGTACTTTTAATTTATGTTTGCCCGCATGTGCCTTGCAAGCCATTTCTATATTATGTACTAATTCTTTGGTCAAGGTTTCAATAGGAATACGGAGTGTTAAAGAACTTGTCATATTGGCTGCCACATTTTCCAATAATTCCACTTTGCTAATCTTAAATTGGTAATCATCTCCACTCCATTTCTTTTGGAATGACCCATGAATATATAATGCTTGCCCTACTTCAAAAAGGTGTTTGTATTTCTGATAATCTTCGCTGAATAATGGGAACTCCATAGAACCATTATAATCTTGAATCGTAAAAAAGCCAAACCCCGTTCCTTTTTTACTAATTCGATGATTGGCAGCGGCTACAATCCCTGCTAATTTTAAAGGTTGACCTTTAGTGGTTGAGGCTTTTTCTAAACTACAAGTTGCGAAATTATCTACTTCCATTTTGTAGTCATCTAATGGATGGCCACTAATATAAATCCCTGTTACTTCTTTTTCTCTTGTTAGCTTTTCTATCAAACTCCAAGGTTCTGCTTTGGGTGCTGGTGGTTCAGGAATCAAAATTTCATCTGAATCACCAAATAGAGAATTAACACTTTGCGCTTTCTGCAATTGATAAGCATTGCCATATTTTAGCAGGTGTTCAATCATTGTGTCATACTTATCCGAAGGGGCAAAATATTGTGCTCTATCTACTTCTTCAAATAAATCAAATCCACCACCTAGTGCTAAACTTTCCATCACTCGCTTATTCACCGCTTTTAAATTTAACCGCCGAACCATATCAAACACATTCTTGAAAGGTCCATTTTCCCGCTCTGCTATAAACGCTTCTACGGGTCCCTCCCCTACTCCTTTTAATGCAGACATACCAAACCGAATCTGCCCTTTATCATTTACCGTAAAATTTAAGTGACTTTCATTCACATTTGGTCCCAACACGGCTACATCCATTCGTTTGCACTCTCGTAAAAAGAAAGTAACTTTAGAAATATCACTTTTGTTATGCGTCAATACCGAAGCCATAAACTCAGCAGGATAATGTGCTTTTAAATAGGCGGTCTGAAACGCCACAAAAGCATAACAGGTGGAGTGTGATTTATTAAAAGCATAAGAAGCAAAAGCTTCCCAATCTTTCCAAACTTTTTCTACTATTTTTTCAGGGTGTCCATTCTTGGTACAGCCTTCCAAAAATTTAGGCCACATTTTATCTACTAAGGCCTTTTTCTTTTTACCCATTGCCTTCCGTAAGGTATCTGCTTCGCCTTTGGTGAAATCGGCTAATTTTTGGGATAAAAGCATCACCTGTTCCTGATAGACACAATTATGAAGAATGATATTATTACCGACAAAGTTGTGAATATCTTCTACTGTAATATCATAAACCAACTCCTCTCCCACAGGCTTAATAGACACAATTTCCTCCCATCTAACTTTTAGATTTTTTGCTGTTTGAGGTAATTCTAATACATCTATCAAAGGGCTAACTACATCCGCTGAAATTCGCTTACGTTTTTGTGCTTTAGGTTGTAGGTGCTGCCGACTAAATCCATGTGTTCTCATTAAGCCTTTCTTCGTGCCTGACCAAGCTTCATTTAATTCTTCTATAAATAATTCTCTATAAATATTATCTTTTGATTCAGATTTAAAATTAGAAGTTGCTGAAATAGATTTTTCTACTAAATGCGGAGCAATAAATGTTTCAAATTTCTCCAAATTAAAAAGGGTCACCTGATAGGCGGTCATTTCTTCTCCTGTACTTTCTTTGATATAATTTGATTCATAAATGTTAGAATAAATACCCAATCGTAGTAGTAGTGTTTGTACATCTCTAGCTAGCTGTTCTGAAATCGTTTTATAATGTGCAAACTTAGGCGCAATATGTCCGTCACAATCCCATAGTGATGCTAAGAAATAAGCTATTTGTTTTTCTGACAAACCAAATACAAAAGCTGGAACAAACTTCTCCCAAGAACGACAACCTCCCTTCATATCTTTTAATCCTAATGTTCTTAGCAACTTGACTAATGAATTAGGCTGATGGTAATATTCTTTTTCTACACCTTTTACCATCACTCTCGTCACGGCTCTAATCTGCGTTAGTATACTATATTCGAGGTGCTCAAATGCGGATAAGCATCTTTGATATTCTGCTACTAATAATGGACTTTTTGATATAAAATCAGCATTTACTTTTGAACTTAAATAACCATCTGCAATTAAATAACCAATAACTCTTAGCTTTTTCCAATCATATTCTTTAGTATCTTCAACTTCTAATTTTCTCGGTGTGGCAATCACATCTCCAACACTTAAATCTTCCAATTTTTTCCAACCTAGTTCTGTTAAAACTTGGTGATTCTCGGTCATTTTTACTTTTGCCCCATTCCTTAGCTTAACTTCAAACACCCGTTTTTTTCCATTACAAACCCAGTAAGAAATTTTAGCCGCTTCTGTCTCTAAATCATCATTTACACCCTGTACATAAAAATCGCCAACTTGGTTTTCTAATTCATCAATCCTTACACGTTGACCTGTTTTTGCATTGTGAACCAATGTATCTCCTGTTACACAAATACCATAGGTTTCATGTAAATATTCTTCCATCGCGTCCAAATCATACGTTACAGGCTGTCTTCCGTGTTTTCTTTCAACAAAATCAGGAATATAAGCCATCGGGCCAGGGCGATACAAAGCATTCATCGCAATAATATCCGCAAAAACAGTTGGTTTTAAAGCCTGTAAATGTTTCTGCATTCCACCACTCTCATATTGGAACACCCCAATCGTATCTCCACGTTGGAATAACTCATATGTTTTCTTGTCGTCTAATGGAAAATCATCTGGTACTAAATCAATTCCATGCGTTTGTTTGACCAATCGTACAGCATCACGGATAATCGTTAAGGTTTTCAAACCCAAAAAATCCATCTTCAATAAACCTGCATCTTCTGCCACACTATTATCAAACTGAGACACCAACATCCCAGAATTCTTATCTGTTTTGACGGGAATATAATTGGTAATATCATCAGGGGTAATCACTACCCCACAGGCGTGAATCCCTGTATTTCTAACCGACCCTTCCAATCGTTTAGCCATCCGAAGCATTTGCCCTATTTCCCCTTTTCCTTCTGCCAATAGGCGGAATTGATTGGCTTTTTCTACATCTTCAGAATTCATCTTCCCCTTTAATTTTGGTTGAATACCTCCATCCGCTAAAACTTTGTTAAGGGTCGCTGATAAATTAAGTGGGAAAGATTTGGCAACTTTGTCTACTTCTGATAATGGAATATTCATCACTCGCCCCACATCTCGCATGGAAGATTTAGCGGCCATTGAACCGTAGGTCACAATTTGCGCAACTTGGTTTCGTCCATATTTTTCGATGACATAATCAATTACTTTTTGTCGCCCCTCATCATCAAAATCAATATCAATATCGGGCATCGAAATCCGTTCTGGATTCAGAAACCGCTCAAAAAGTAAATCGTATTTTATGGGGTCTACATTCGTAATATTGATACAATAAGCCACTGCCGAACCTGCGGCTGAGCCTCTACCTGGGCCGACAGAAACCCCCATTTTCAAGGCGACTGTTGTAAAATCTTGTACAATCAAGAAATAACCAGGATAGCCAGATTTTTTAATAACATCCAGTTCAAAATCTAATCGTTCTGCTATTGGCGGGGTAATCGTTCCATATCGACGCTTAGCTCCTTCATAGGTTAAATGTCGTAAATAATCGTCTTGAGAAGTAAATCCTTCTGGAATAGGAAAGTTTGGTAATAGTACATCTCTAGCTAAGGTAAGTGCTTCTATTTTATCATAGATTTCCATCGTGTTGTCAATGGCCTCTGGCACATCGTGAAACAACACATTCATCTCTTTCTGTGTCTTAAAATAAAAATCTGAACTAGAAAACTTAAATCGCTTTTCATCCGCTACTAGACTATTGGTATTGATGCATAATAATAAATCGTGAGGAATATTATCTTCTTCATCAATATAATGGGCATCGTTGGTGGCGATTAGTTTTAGATTATATTTTCGAGCAAATTTTAATAAAACTTGATTGACATCTTCTTGACTGATACCTAAATTATCAATATTTTCTAATCCTCTATGGCGTTGTAATTCAATATAAAAATCATCTCCAAAAAGGTCTATCCACCATTTTAATAATTTCTCTGCCTCTTCTTCTCCTTGATGAATAATAGCCTGTGGAATTTCTGCTCCAATACAACAACTCGTGGCAATCAAGCCTTCATGATATTTTAATAATAATTCTTTGTCTATTCGAGGAAATTTAGAATACAACCCTTCTATAAAACCAAGGGAGCAAAGCTTGCATAGATTTTCATAGCCTTGCCTATTTTTAGCCAATAATAATTGATGATATCGCTTATCTTTTTCCCCTTTTGCTTTCTTAAAAGACTTAATATGGCGGTCTTTTACCATGTAAAATTCACAGCCAATAATTGGCTTTACGCCTGCTTTCTCGGCTTCTGCCACAAACTTAAACGCTCCAAACATGTTCCCGTGGTCGGTTAAGGCAACACCTTTTTGTCCATCAGCTGCGGCTTTGCGCATCATGGACCCTATTTCACAAGCTCCATCTAAAAGGGAATATTGAGTGTGGCAGTGTAAGTGTACAAATTCTGGCATGGTGTATCGTGTAGCGCCATTTTTTGGCATTAAAAAAAATCATCGAAAATTTTCGATTTAGTTTATATAGTCTAAAAATAATCGATGTAAATTGTGTACCTCACGCACAATTTATTGGTTTTCAGCAAGTATGTTTTTTTAGTAGATTTGAAGCTGTAAAATAAACAAAAAGTTAGATATAATTGGTTTTTATAGCATTAAAGTTAGAGCATGTTTAAATTTTCATGATTGAGCGAAAGTGAGCAAATTTTGTTACTAGTAACCAATCAACCTAATATTTTTTCTTCCAAATAAGTATGAATCTCAGCTTTGGTAGTTTCTTTTTCAAATTTTTTAGGTGCTCCAAAAGTAACGGATAGTTCCACCCCTCTTTCTTTAAACTTTAGGCCTTTTTTATCAAAAGCTTTATTAAATCCATCAATTTTAACAGGAACGACGATTGGATTAAATGCTTTAATTAAACTTGCCGTCCCCTTCCTAATAGGAGCGTCAGGGGTAGTTGTCCCCTGTGGAAAATTAATAACCCATCCATGCTCTAATGCAGCTTTAATTTTGGCCGGTGCTCTGAAATCCGAACTACGTTTTATATCTTTTCCTTTGCTTCTCCAAGCTCGTCTAACAGTAACTGCCCCTGCATAAGAAAATATTTTGGGTAGAAGCCCATCATTATTCATCGTTTCTTCTGCTGCAATATAATAGGAACGTACTCTTGGCATGATTAAATAAATAGGGAAATTAATATTTTTTAAACGCCATTTATCGCTACTAAAAATATGATTTAATGCAAATACATCTGCAAAATAGGTCTGATGATTAGATACAAAAAGTACATTCTGCCGAGGTAAATCTCGCAGTACTTCCATCCCTTCAACTTTCATTTTATTCACGATATTCAATCGTCGATAAGTAATAATGCCAATGACACTAGTCAAGGCTCTTTTTAGTAAAATTAGATTGCCAAAAGGGTCTTTAATTCTTTTGCCTAATCTGGTTTGAGGTGGTCGTTTTTTAATTGGTTTTAACTTAAATTTTTGATTAAGACGCTTTTTAAAAAGCTTTGCCATATTTTTTTTTTAGTCTGGTGATTATAGATAACTAAGAG
>CAYMSC010000312.1:0-7839 GCA_964392805.1 uncultured Saprospiraceae bacterium | reverse complement strand
TCCACATGTTGCCCACAATGGTCCAAAATCATAGCCTTGGTCATTTTAGGACTTTCAATAATTCTAAAAAAATCGGTCAAATATTGGTGCATATTATCTTTGGCTAACTGCGGTAGCGAAGACAAGGAGTTGGGTACTGCTAATAATGCCTCTTTTTTTGACTTGAAAAAATTTAGATGTTGAGTGTAGACCTCAGAAGACCTACACATGCCTAAAAAAAATCGGTCTTTGATATTTTCTAATGGATAATTATTATTAGGCGTGGCATAATTGGTATTTACAATGCCTGAATAATCAAAGTCATAAGGAATTAATACTGGTTTTTTATGTCTTTTTATACCGACAGCTTTCATATTATGGTTGATATAGGCATACCAATCTGTATTGCCAATCATAAATTGAAATAAGCACATTTTGTCATATAAATCAGGGTCTACTGATTTAGGAGATAATAAATTTCGTTCCAGTAATTTGCCGTCCAACCTAGCGACCATTTCGTCTTCATTTTCGATAATATATCCATAAGTCTCTAATGGTGCTCTAGCATTATTTTCATCGGTAATCGTAATCTGAACTAGTTGAACTCGAAAACTAATATCTGTCAAGATATTATATAATTTATAAACCAAATACTCTTTCAACACAAAATCATTATATAAATCTGATTTTTTACATTTTAAGACCAATTTATAATCATTGAATTTTTTACGATAGCCTTTAGCCTTTAATTCTGATTTAGGAAAGTATATTTTTAGGGGTGGGTAGTAACAGATTTTCTTACGCTGATTTCCTCTTGTTCTTACTTCAATTTCCCAATCTTGAATGGTGCTGTCTTTTTCTGTAATTGTTAATGTGGCAGGAAACCGTTCTTCCTTATTTTTTCGCTTGATTAATTGTTTAAAATCAGTTGTCAAATGAAGGTGAATAATATCTTCTTGAAATAGGGCAGAAAAAAGCCCAGAAGCCATCATTGAATCTTTAGTGATTTCTGTTTTTGCGTCCTGCTGGGGGATAGTTTTAGTGATAGGAACTTGTGCGCCTAGTAAATGAGTGAGACAACATAGGAATACTAGGACGGTTATTTTACGTAAGTACAACATTTAAAAATAATTATTATCCAAGAAACGTAACTACTTAGGAATCAGGTTTAAGGTGTCAGGTGTCAGATGAAATGAGTAAAAATAGACCAAATTCTTTTACTAAAAAATATTATTTTAGTAATAACGAAAAAATAACTTCCGCATTTGATTTTTCAATTGAATGTTTTTATCATAGGTTTTCAACCCATTACAAAAAAATCCATTTGAAAAATGCGGAACTTATTATTTCGTCGTTACTTAGCTATTTTTTTTCTATTTTTTCTGACTCCTCGCTCCTGACTCCCGACCCCTAAGTAGTTACCAAGAAACTAAAAATTTACGGGTTGTTTTATTAGTTTTTTAGCGGGTCCTGAAGAAGGGTTTCCAATTTTTTCATCAATGCCATACTGTGCAAATTTTTGGCAATGATTTTTCCGTCTTCGTCAATTAACACATTAAAAGGGATAAAAGTAACATTATAATCCGCAGCAGAAGCAGAACCCCAGCCTTTTAAGTCCGAAACTTGCGGCCAAGTCATATCATATTTTTCAATAGAATTTTTCCAACGGTCACCTTTTGAATCTACGGAAACACCTAAAATTTCAAAACCCTTTGGATGGTATTCAGCATATGCTTCTTTTAAGTCTGGAATTTGTAAGAGACAAGGCGTACACCAAGATGCCCAGAAATCAATTAGTGTATATTTGCCTTTAGCCTCCATTAAACTGAAGGTATTTCCAGAAGTGTCGGGCAAAACAATAGCTGGAGTGATGGCACCCATAGCGACTTTTTTGAAGCGTTCTACTTTATCTTCCATAATTTTAGTCATCTTTAAATTAGGATGTTCCGCTTTAAAAGCTTGAACCAATTTATCTAATCTATCTACTTCTTCATCTCCTGTCCAACGTAGCATTGACCCAAAAAGGGCAATAGAGGTCCCAATTTCTTTGGCGGTAAAATCCAATAATTCTACTCGATGTGCTTCACTCGCATGCGCATAATTTTGTACGGCTTCTATTTCTGCTTCGTGGTCACTTTCTTTGGACGCAGCACGCATAGCATCATAAGTTGGTTTTACGACTCTAGCATTAGAAGCTAATCTGAAATTATCATAAGCCAATAATTTTTCAGAATCAGGAGACCCCTTAATGCTTGCTTTTCCCTTAGAAACGCCTTCTACATCTAATTGGATATTGTTCTGTCCTTCCGCAATTACTAACATGACGTATTGCTTTTTGAAAAAATCTATTCTATACAAGTCAGGATGCTTAAATTTAAAGGTCAATTCGTAACTGCCATCTACGGCAACAATTGCCGTATCTAAAGGGGTTTTTACCTGAGTAACAGGGTCGAAAAGGGATAAAATGGCTGTGCCATCTGCTATGAGGGTATCAATTTTTCCGTTAATTACATAATTATTATCCGATGGGATAGGGGTAGAATCGTTAGTTTGGCAAGCGGTTAAACTTATCCAAATAATAGCGCAAATTATCAATGAAAACTGGTTCAAATTAGACATTAATATGGTTTTAATTAGTATTTTAAAAGGACAAAAAAAGAACGCCAACAGGTTTAAGATTGTTCGACAACGACTAAGTATTTTTATCAAAAGTATTTATTTCTTGGTAGGGTAAAATCAATTAGCAATAAACGTTTAATATCCGTGTCCCATTTATCCGTGTCCCAATTTTTTTTTTGTACACGGATGGATGGTACACGGATATTTAGCTAGTTAAATTAAGTGAGATTTAATTTCCTTTATATATACACTTGCTGTAATTTCCAGAGTAATCCAATCAACACAAACTGCATCACCAATCGAATCAAAGCTGCATTTTGACTTCCCGTAAATGGATTTTCGGCAAAAACATCCCAGATATGTAAGGGTAAAAAGAACAACATCAACCACATAAAAGCAGTCGCACCAAGATATTGATACTTATTAGTCAATAAAAGCAAGCCGATAGCAATTTCAATTACTCCTGAGATATAAACGATGGGTATCGTGAAATCTGATAAAAAAGGAGGGACGACTTTGGCAAAAAAATCGGGATTTAAAAAATGTTGAACACCCGCATAAGTGAGGAATAATGCCAATATTATTTTTACGACAAACCAAGCTTTATGAATTTTCTTTTCCATAATTTTTTTTTCAAATACCAGTAGTTAACGACCAGCATCCAGTAATGTAATACCCTTTTCAACCATTTGTTCAATATCCTTATTGGAATAGCCATATTCTACTAAAATTGCTTGACTATGTTGTCCTAATCTTGGAGGCGGAAGTCTTAAACTGAGTTGAGATACGGACCATTGACTAGGAATAGCGGTTGTTCTGATTTTGCCTTCACTAGGGTGTTCATATTCTGGGAAAAAGTTGATAGCTTGAAGATGTTCATTTTCCAAAATATCTTCTAAGGTGGGGACTATGGTATGTGGAATATCCGAATTTTCTAGTCGTTGTAACCAAGTTGCTGTGGTATCTTGTAAAAGTATTTCTCTAACAAAACCATACACTTCTACAATATTCGCTCCTCTTGTAGAAACATTGGCAAAAATACCTTGATTGACCAAATCTGCTCGGCCAATTAATGTCAAAAAGGTTGCCCAATGTTTGTCATTATAAACCAGCATCGCCAAATAGCCATCTTTAGTTTTATAGGGCTTTCGATTAGGGTTCACAATTCTAGCGTAACCCATCGTCCCCTGTGGAGGCTCAAAAGTATACCCACCTAAATGGTCACCCATAAGAAATTGTACCATTGTTTCATACATGGGTATTTCTATCAATTGTCCTTTTCCTGTTCGTTCTCGGTAAAAAAGTGCCGTAGTGACCGCATTGACGGCAGTTAGCCCACAAACTCTATCACAAAAATTGGAAGGTAAAAACTTAGGCGGTTCATCGTAGGCTCGTTCAAAAAGATGAGGGACGCCAACCATTGTCTGAATAATGTCATCATAGGCTGCTCGTTTTGCATAAGGACCATTTTGCCCAAAACCAAAACAGGAAACATAAATAATTTCGGCATTCATTTTTTTGACCGCCTCATAAGATAAGCCTAAACGATTCATCGCTTGAGGTCGAACGTTGCTGACTAATACATCACCAGATTGTATCAGTTTGGTTAAAACTGCCTTACCTTCTTGTTGTTTGAGGTCTAAAACAATACTGCGCTTATTGCGATTATTATTCAAAAAAAGATTACTCATGCCATGATTTCGACCTTGATTAGAGTAGCGAATCACATCTCCTTTTAAGGGTTCGATTTTAAGGACATTTGCGCCCATATCACCCAGATGTTGCGTGGCAAAAGGCCCCATCAATACGGTAGTTAAATCAATTATAGTAATTCCATTTAAGGGACCAGGCATCGTCTTTTTGTTGAAATTTAAAGGAATAAAGAGTTGAGTAAAATTACTTATAATTTTTACTACCGTTCTTATGGAGCAATAATAGAAAGCACAATAATTTTATTTATCGCCTATTGAACGTCTTTTTTAAAGTTCAAGGTAATAGTTTAGCATTTTTTTTATTATGTTTGGATTACTGTTAAAAATATTCAAGCGTATTTATCACCCTTTTAATTTTTATAAAAAAAGTATTATGAAAGTAAAATTACCCATTTCTGTTTTTATTTTTTGCCTAATGGCAAATTTTGTTTTTGGTCAAGCCAAAATAATTAAACCTGAACCAACCAAGGTCGTTCGAAACACCTTTACCGCACCAGCCCCTTTACCAGCAGCAAGGTCTATCGTAATGGATACCCTTTTTCCTACCATCGTAAATACAGATCCCTGTAGCGATGATTTATTCAATATTGCTTCAAATGGATATGGATATGTCGGCGGTACGAATGATTTTATGGACTTTGAAAAAGCGCAATTATTTATATTCGATGATGATAATTATACGGTTACAGAAGCCTTTATTTTTATGGGTGTAGCATCAGCCGTGGGAGATGGCGAAGTCGTGGCTAAAATTTATGAAGCAACAGGAAATGGACCTGGCGATTTAGTTGGAACGAGTGAACCTATTAATGTGAGTGCTTTGGCATTGGATGATTTTATTGCGGTTCCTACTCAGTTTATTTTTTCTACACCGGCAGAATTAACGACCGATAATTTTTTTGTGAGCCTTGATGTCTCGGAATTATATAGTCAACAAGATACGGCTAGTGTTTTAATGACGGATTTAGATTGCGGCGTAATCGGTGAATCATGGGAATTATTTAATGATGGTACGTGGGTATCTATAGCAGACCAAATTAGTTGGGAACTTCCGTCTAATTTTTTCATGGCTGCTATAATCGAAACAGATGGCGTTACGGCTACCAAAGAATTGGTCATAGGCAATCAACGAATCAGCTTGCATGATGCTTTTCCTAATCCTACCAATGGTCAGTTGACGATTAGCTATGATTTAGAAAAAAGTGCAGTTATTCAAATTGAAATTTATAGTTTGACGGGGCAAGTTATCCGGCAAATTGATAAGAATAGGTTGCCAGCAGGTCAATATCAAGAACAAATTTCAACGGATAATTTAGCAACAGGTACTTATTTTTATGGAATAAAGACCGATAGTGGAAGATTGATGAACAAGTTTACCGTCAGTAAATAAATGTGCAGATAGGAGTCATCTCTAATTTTCAAAGTGAGACATGTACCAATAAATTTAACCGTATCGAACGGCTAAATTTGTAAATAAAATTCGAGATGACTCATGTTTGCTATTCTACCACAAATGGTGAATTTCTTTTTTGATATGCTTATCATAAATATCCTGCATTCCTTTAAGCTGACTAAAAGTAAAATTGGGCAAATCAAAAGTAGACAGGTTAGAATGAACTTGTTCGACTTTAGAGGCACCAGGAATAATACAACTCACTTCTGGAAAACGCAAAATCCATTTTAAAGCGATTGGTGCTAAATTCTCAATATTGGGAAAAAGTGCTTTTAACTCATCTACTGCCTTCAATCCTGTAGCATAATCAACGCCAGAAAAAGTTTCTCCTTTATCAAATCCAGCACCATCTCGGTTAAATTGACGATGGTCTTCGGTTCCGAAGGTGGTACTAGTAGAAAACTTTCCAGTTAATAATCCACTTGCTAAAGGAACTCTTGCAATGATTCCTACTTTCTTTTTTGCGGCTTCTTGGAAAAATAATTCTGCTGGACGTTGTCGAAATAGGTTGAAAATAATCTGAACCGTGGTAACATTGGGAAATTGAATAGCTTTAAGTCCTTCCTCTACTTTTTCTACACTCACTCCAAGATTTAATATTTTTCCTTGTTCTTTCAACCTATCGAAAGTTTCAAAAATTTCTGGACGATAATAGACTTCTACTGGTGGGCAGTGTAATTGAATTAAATCCAAAGTTTCCAAACCAGTTCTTTGGAGGGTATCTTCTACATATTTTTGCAAAGCGGCAGGTGTGTATCCTTCATTGACATGAGGATTGATAAACCGACCACATTTACTCGCTACATAAATTCGTTCACTTCGACTACGAACGACTCTACCAACAGCTTTTTCGCTTAATCCACCTTCATAAACATCGGCAGTATCAATAAAATTAATGCCCTTATCAATGGCAGTGTGGAGGATTTGGTCAGCTGATTTATTATCGAAAGGAGTTCCCCATTTACCGCCAACTTGCCAAGTGCCAAGCGAGATTTCAGAGATATGGAAACCAGTTTTTCCTAATTGTCTATAATTCATAAAGGGTTTTAAAATTTGAAATTAAGAGCATGTTGAGCGTTTGTTTCTAGCCCAAAGGATAAATTCCCAACAAGCTCTAAATTGACAAAAATAAAAAATCTCCGCATAGTCCTAAGACTAGCGGAGATTTTTGTAGATGTTCTAGTTATATATTTTTGCATCGGAAGGTATTCCGATGATTGCCTTCTTTTTAGACAGCGTTCTTATCTTTTCAATAAATCTCTAATTTCAGATAATAAAACGAGGTCTGCAGCTGGTGCTTCTGGTTCTGCTGGCGCTTCTTCTTCCGCTTTCTTAGCAGCATTTACACCTTTTACCACAAAGAATAATGCTAATGCAACCAATAAGAATGCGATAAAATTATTGATGAAATTACCATATCCTAATGCAACACCTCCTGCCTCTCTTACTGCAGTTAAAGAATCCATATTGACATCAGTCATGTCAGCAGGCTCTCTTAAAACTGTAAATAAGTTAGTAAAATCAGGTGCTCCAGAAACTGAAGATACGATAGGCATGATTAAATCAGCCACAAATGAAGTCATTACTGTACCGAAAGCGGCACCAAGTACGATACCAATTGCCATGTCAAGCATATTGCCTTTCATTGCAAATTCCTTAAATTCCGAAATCATCTTTTTGTTAGTTTTGTTAAAAAAAAAGTTATTGTCTGTTATTTTGACTTAAAAAATAAGTTAAAGTAACAACATTAATAAAATATTATTAAAATCTTTAAATTAGGTATTAAATTTTTTATAAATATTAATAACTAAAATTTTATTTTAATAATTATATTTTTGAAGCTATATACTCATTATCTTAGATAGCTTAATTCAACTACTATTTAATGGTTATTAAGGCGTATTTTTATAGTTTTTGGTTAAAAGAGGGAGTGGAAGTTTGGGATAAACTTATTGTGAAAGGTGAATTTTCGCAAATATAGGGTTATTTTTATAAGAACTATAATTTTTTTGAAATTTTTATAATTAGAGCCGACGAAAAAATAAGTTCCGCATTTTTCAAATGGATTTTTTTGTAATG
>CAYMSC010000311.1:3914-7863 GCA_964392805.1 uncultured Saprospiraceae bacterium | reverse complement strand
GAAAGTGAGCAAACTTTGTTTTGTAGTAGGCAAAAATTTTTAGCGTCCTTTTGGCTGGTCAAAATTTTTAACAACCTACAAGATAAAATTTGCCGCTTGTAGCCAATTGATGGAATTTTAAACATGCTCTTATTTACAGTATATATCAAGAAACGGGTTCTACTTTTCTAAACATAAAATAAAGCCCCACTAATATAAGCGGAATACTCAACCATTGCCCTGTACTAAGCAACCCCAAAGTGGTCTCTAATCCTCCCTGTGCGGTTTTAAAATATTCCAATAAAAAGCGAGCCGACCACAAAAGGACGGTGAAAACGCCTAATAAACGACCCGTTTTGTGCTTTATATCTGTTTTCCAATACAATTGATACAACACTAAAAAGATAAGGAAATAGGCAATTGCTTCGTATAATTGAGCAGGATGTCTTGGAATTAAATTAACTCTTTCAAAAACAAAAGCCCAAGGTACATCTGTTGGAGAACCCAAAATCTCAGAATTCATCAAATTACCTAAACGAATAAAACAGCCCACTAACATAATTGGCACCCCAATGCGGTCTAATAACCAAATCAGTGGTTTTTTTAAGACAAATTTCATGTAAAGCCACTGGGCTATCAAAACGCCTATTGCACCCCCATGACTCGCTAAGCCGGTATAACCTGTAAACCGAAATTCAGGTTCAAACCGAACGGGCAGAATCATTTCCAATAAATGATGTTGAAAATAATCCCATTCATAAAACATACAATGTCCAATCCTTGCACCCATTACTGTCCCCACAATCAAATAGAGTAGGAGTGTGTCTAGGGACTCCGTATTTACCTTTTCTTCAGTAAACATTTTCTGCACAATATAGTAGCCAATCATAAACCCCACAAGGAAGCCTAAGCTATACCAACGAGGGGCAAAACCATGAAAATTGAAAATTTCGGGGTCGACGTTCCAATGGATGACTAGTAGCATTTTTGAAGTTATTAGTGGTTATTGAGGATTATTTATGATACTCCAAACAGGATAAAAAAGTGATTTTGAAGAGCGGTCTGAACAGGCTGACCGCAAATAGCCGAGATATGCCAAATCTTTGAGATTTGGCATGTCTAAGTTCCGCAAAATCAATCATATATAAAATTGACTTTGAAGTTTTTTGAGTTTACGGTCAGCCTGTGAAGACTTTCACTCAATCAAGAAAATTTAAACATGCTCTTAAAAAACCTCAATATTAATGGAAAATATACAAAATCTAATCAAAAAGAGGAACAATAACTTTTTAATAACCTCCAATAACTTTTTCTATAAATTACTACATTATTCTAATAAAACAGTTATCTTTGCGCAGCTTTTGAAGAAAGCACATTTTTTGACCTAAGAAGTACTCAAAAATGGATACTTTAGAAGAATATTTAATTCCTATAAGTGGATTAAAAATTGGTTCACATTCTTTTGATTTTCAGGTAGATAAGTTGTTTTTTGCTCAATTTCCTGATAGCCTAATCAAAGAAGGAACATTCAAAGTACAGTTGGATTTTGAAAAACGAATTGATTTATACGAATTACATTTCTTCTATGAAGGTATCACAAAGTCAACTTGTGACCGATGTTTAGCAGCAGTAGATTTTCCCATTAGAGGCGAGAATCAGTTAATAATCAAATTTGCAGAGGAGTATTTGGAAGATGTAGATGTTGTATATATTCCAATCAAGACGGAGGAATTTAATGTTGCCAAACATATTTATGAATACCTTAGTTTGGCAGTTCCTTTTGTGAAAAGATATAACTGTGAAGCAGAGGAGGAAAAGCCGTGTGATTTTGAAACTTTAGCGGTCTTAGAGAAACAACAAAGTAAAGAAGAAAAAGATGGAGGAGATAAAGAGAATCCAATATGGGATTCTTTAAAAGGCATAAAATTTAATTAAATATAAATAAGGCTTTTGTATTTTAAAAATACAGGGGCTACTAAAATCAATAAAATGGCACATCCTAAGTCACGGATTTCCAAAATGCGTAAACGCAAGCGTAGAACTCACAAAAAAGCAGCAGTACCAACAATAGCTATTTGTAAGCAAACGGGCGAACCACATCAGTATCACAGAGCGTACTGGTCAGAAGGTAATATGTATTACAAAGGCCAGATTGTGATTAAGGCAGAAGAAGATTTGGAATAATTGTCTAGTGACACATTAACATAAGAAAATGCTAAAGCTCCCTTCCTGTGTAGGAATGTGGGGCTTTAACTGTTTTATTAAGTGAAAGATAGACCAGTGTAAGAAGCTAGAATTTTAAGATTTTACATTTAAGTCCACCACATCCCGTCGTCATGAAAATTATTATACAAACTGACCAAGCACCTGCACCCGTAGGCCCTTATAATCAAGCAATTATCCACAATGGAACACTTTATGTTTCAGGTCAAATTGCCATTAATCCAACCACTGGAGATTTAGTAACAGATAATATAGAAACAGAAACGCATCAAGTAATGAAAAATATTGGTGCTATTTTGACCAAAGCAGGAGCAACCTTTGAGGATGTTATCAAATGTTCTGTGTTTGTATCAGATATGAAAAATTACGGACGCATTAATACCGTTTATTCAGAATATTTTAATGATGATACTGCACCTGTTCGAGAACTTGTTGAGGTGGCCAATTTGCCTAAATATGTAAATGTGGAGATTTCTGCAATTGTAGCTGTAAAATAAAAGTTACGGGAACTTCCTCCAAAATATTATGGTTGATGCTGAAAATTAATATTTAGCGATATTGACCATTTGCCATTTAGTAATGACGAAAAAATAACTTCCGCATTTGGTTTTTCGTCGTCTCTTATCATTTACTATTTATTTTAATATGGAAAAGAAGAAACAAGTTTTATCCTGCATCCAACCAACTGGAGATTTACACTTTGGTAACTACTTTGGTGCGGTAAAGAACTGGGTAGATTTACAAGCGCAATATGATTGTGTTTATGGAGTTGTGGATTACCATGCAATGACCATGCCTTATGACCCTAAAAAATTGAGAACTAACACATGGGAATTAATTTTCAATTTATTAGCGGTTGGGATAAAAGAAGAAAATTTATTTATCCAATCTTTAATACCCGAACACTCTGAGCTTTGTTGGATATTTAATTGTTTTACCTCTTATGGGATGTTGACAAGAATGACCCAATTCAAAGATAAGAGCCTCCAAAACAAAGAATCAGGGGCAGATAATTTTATTTCGGCAGGCTTATTGGATTATCCCGTACTACAAGCTGCGGATATTTTAATTTATCGAGCTGATTATGTACCTGTTGGGAAAGACCAAGAACAGCATTTAGAATTATCTCGAAATATTGCACAGCGATTTAATCATCAAGTGGGTAAAGAATTTTTTGTTTTACCAGAAACGCTTTACACGGAAGTTCCAAAAGTGATGTCACCAGCTGCCCCAGACAGAAAAATGAGTAAGAGTTTGGGTGAAAAGCACTACATCAATGTTTTTGGTGAGGAAGCTAGAATTCGGAAACAAATTAAATCAGCAGTAACAGATACAGGCGAAACCAAGGAAGGAGAAATGAGTGCGGGTATCGTTAACTTGTTTACTTTATTGAAAGCTTGTGACAAAAAAGAAGCTCATGATGCTTTAATGCAGGATTATCAATCTGGCGGTTTAAAATATGTAGATTTAAAACAAGCCGTAGCCGATGCTTTAGTCGAAAAAACGACTATATTTAGGGCAAGAAAGGCAGAATTGCAATCCAATAAGAAAGAAATAAAAAATAAAATAAAGCATGCTTCCTATGAAATTAGAAAGCAGGCGCAAGCAACATTAAAAGAAGTGAAAGATTTGACTGGATTAATGAATGTAAGGTTTTAGATGAGTCGACGTCATTTCTTACTATTAATAGAAAATTTATCATTAAAAACTTAGTTGTTTTTAATTAATTAAAGCTACACAATAAATA
>CAYMSC010000311.1:0-3814 GCA_964392805.1 uncultured Saprospiraceae bacterium | reverse complement strand
TAATTTTAATGCTAATAGGTATGTTTGCATAAATAGGCATAGGAGGTTTAAGTAATTGCCAAAATAGAAACTATGAGAGAATCTTTAAAACGAAAAAAATGGCAACCTATAAACAATTGAAAGTCTGGCAAATGGCTGTGTCACTAATGACAGAGGTTAATGACTTGACTAAAGACAAAGTAAAATTATTAAAGCAAGACGACGAATTTGGCTTAATAACCGAAATTCGAGATTGTGCTAATAATATTCATACCAGCATAGCGAAAGGTGCTGAGAATAAAAATCGAGTAAAGTTTTTATCCTACTTGCGGATTGCGAATAGTGCATCCATCGAATTGGATACCAAATTAAGAATCGCCAAAGATATTGGAGAGATAGCAACAAGAAATCTACGGAAGATTCTTGACAAAATCGAGGAATTCCAAAAGATGCTGATTTTGCTTCGACGACCATTAGAAATGGCAGTTGATAGAGGACTCGACCGACGTTGGTGAGCATAAATTCAGTATATAGCCTGCAAACTGCTTGCTGTTTACTGCCTACTGTAAACTAAGTACCTACTTATGAAAATCATCTGCATAGGCCGTAATTATGCGGACCACGCTAAAGAATTAAGCAATCCAGTCCCCAAAAAGCCGTTGGTTTTTATGAAACCTCCCTCTGCTTTACTGGTAAATAATAAGCCTTTATATTACCCTGAATTTACAAAGGATTTGCATTACGAGGTAGAAATTGTATTAAAAATAACTCGTAATGGTCGGCATATTCAACCGGAATTTGCGCACAAATATTACGAAGAAGTTGCTATTGGTATCGATTTTACTGCCAGAGATGTTCAAGCTCAATTAAAAGCTAAAGGTCATCCTTGGGAAATAGCAAAAGGCTTTGATGGTTCGGCAGCTATTAGTGATTTTATCCCTTTAGATACGCTAAAAAATAGAGATAATATTGAGTTTTCCTTATTTAAAAATGAGGAACGGGTGCAATTAGGGAATACTAAAGACCTTATTTTTTCTTTTAATTATGTGATTACTTACCTGTCCCAATATTTCAAATTACAAGTTGGAGATTATATTTATACAGGAACACCTGCTGGTGTCGGCCCTGTGCAAGTAGGAGACAAATTAGAAGCTTTTATTGAGAATAAGAAATTATTGTGGTGTGATATTCGATGAGGATGTATATGTTCGCCAATTTTATTAAAATTTAAGTTTTCTATCTATTCTCGATTCCTCTTTAATTGGATATTTCGCTTGAAACGCATATAACATCATTGCGATTAATACGCCCATAATAGCTCCTAGATAGACATCTTTCAAAAAATGTTGGACTAAATACACTCTAGATATACCAACAACTAAGGCACATAAAAATAATATAAAAGCTATTCCTTTCTTTTGATTTAATAAAAAAGCAGTGACCGAAAATAAGGCAAAACCAGCCATTGTATGCCCCGAAGGGAAACTACTTAATCCCTTTACCAAGTGAACGCCTTCTACGACATTAATATCATTTAAAGTACCTAGATTTTTATAGTACTCGGATGGGCGAGGATGTAAAAAGAAATTTTTACTGAAGAAACTAATAAGCATTACCATAAAGCCCGTAAGTGGAATAAGTAATGCGTACCTAAAACGAATAAAGAGGAATAAAATCAACAGCGTAATAAATGCCCATTCTTCTCCCAATCTTGTACCATATTTAAAAAATAGATTCCCCCAATAGCTACGATTTTCATTGAAATAAAGTAATAATTCACCTTGTTCCAAGCAGACTAAGCCAATGCCTCCAAATACTAAGAATAATAAAAATAGCGCAAAGAAGTAAGGATTTTGTTGAATAAGTGCAAGTAATCGAAGATAAAAAGAAGGGATTTTTGCTATATCATTTACCATGAAAATAAATAGAATTTAAGTAGATTTTTTAGAAGGGAGTCGGTTTTTTATTAGTTGAATAAATGCCATCAACCGAGTAGTATCAAATACTTTTGCATCTTTCATTGCTTTATACGTAAGAAAAAAGCCAATCGGCAAAATAATTAAGTTGGGCAACCAAACAGCTAATATCGTCGGCACAACCGAAGCCTCTGCCATCCGCTTAAAAGTTAGAGTGAGGGTCATAAAAAGCATAAAGAAAATGATGGCAATTAATAATGGATAACCAAAACCTCCTTTTCTTACCAATGCACCCATAGGGGCACCAATAAAAAGAAAGACAAAACAAACCGTCGCATAAGCATATTTAGAGTAGAGTTCAAAAACATGTTTTACCCGTTTTTCTTTGGTTTTAACCAAAAAACGGGCAGCTGATTCTGAATTACTTTTTATACTACGGGCATGTTGAATCGCTTTATTAGCATAGGATTCTCGTTTACTTTTACCATAAGTTTCTATAATACTATTGTATTCTTTTAAGGGTTTATCAATGGTTTGTACAGCAACTTGAGTTTTTAATTTATAGGCATCTGATCCACGCACTTTTTGAGGACGCGTACTTTTTCCTTCCTTAAATTTAGTTTTTTTATCAGGTTTTGAAAAGTTGGTCGGAGAAACTTTTTTGGGGGGAATAAGATATGTTTTTCTTGTGTCTTCTGAAGATGTAGCAGCAAGACTATCTGCTAACTTATTAGTTGATAAGGTATCTGTATTTAGGGTATCAATAGTAGGAGGTTTATAAGCAGTAATATATTGCGTGATATAATCATCAACTGTTTTTCGACGATCTATCATTTGTTGATCAATAGAGTCAATTGCTGTTCGCAATTGTCCCATACTCAACATAGAATAGTGTGTGCGAAATAATTCTTCGTCTGTTCGATTAATATCGAACTCACTCATATCAAAAATCTTAGTGTATTTTTCGAAAGAAGTTCTAACAAAAGGCGCTTTGGTTTTATTATTAGAAAAACGATTGCCCTCCTGGAATTGTTCTCCATTGTCTAGTTCCATCACCAAAAAACGGTCATCAGGCGTCGTATACATGATACCACCATCAGCGATTAATTCATTCAATCTATCTTTTTGAGTAGAGATATGATTGGCTATAAATACATTTTTTATCGTTTTATTATCTGCTCCTTTTTCTCCAATTCGCACCCTATACCCCTCAAAATCATCATTAAAAATTCCTACTTCCATATTCATTGTAGGCTTTTGTTTTCGCATATCGTATAGCCGAGATTTGAATTTTAGATTGGCTAGTGGAGTTAGGTAGTTAGCTGTCAACCAAGAAAATAGGGCAATACCTGCACATAGATACATCATGGGGCGCATGACTCTTAATAAAGAAACGCCTGCCGATTTCATACTGGATAATTCATAATGCTCTGCTAAATTTCCCATCACCATCACCGTCGAAATAAGAATGGCAATCGGTAATGCCAAAATGAATTGAGATATAGATAGATAAAACATAAATTCTGTAATCATTCCCAAAGTGGCCCCTTTACCAATGATGTCGTCAATATATACCCAGAGTACTTGCATAATCAATACAAATAAGGCAATAAAAAACGTCACCACAAAGGGCGGAATAAAACTGGTAATTAATAATTTATCTATTTGCTTCACGCTACAAATTTAAGAAATATAGAGTTAACGAAATGTTACTTTTTGGAAAAAGATTTGTACGGAGGTGGGCAGAAAGGAGGGAAAGTTAGAGAGGAGGAGTGGTAGGCTATTTAGAATTACGGAGATATAGCCATTTTTCTAGGGCAAAAAATCATCCCGTCATCGGACGGGATAGTTCATAAATCATAAATCTGTTCCTAAAAATTACATAGATTTATGATTTAAGATGTATGATTTCAGATTTA
>CAYMSC010000310.1:2952-7879 GCA_964392805.1 uncultured Saprospiraceae bacterium | reverse complement strand
TTATTATTTCGTCGTTACTAAATCGTAAATAAAGACACCTAATTTCCTTCAAAACTTACACAATATTAACATGGCGGAAAGCACCCCTTTATCTATCATCGACCTATTATTAGCAATGGCTATCAAATCTCCTCGAAGCGCAGCCATCACCGCAAATGCGGAAGCAATGGCTCAATTAAGCGATACGGATAATTATTCAATTGGGTCTGTTTTAGAACAAAATGCCATTACTTTTAA
The DNA here is from genome assembly GCA_964392805.1 of uncultured Saprospiraceae bacterium. Taxonomy (GTDB): domain Bacteria; phylum Bacteroidota; class Bacteroidia; order Chitinophagales; family Saprospiraceae; genus JAFMDF01. The sequence goes on along the minus strand of CAYMSC010000310.1, from coordinate 7,642 downwards.
AAATAAAACGGCTATCCTTTATGAAGATTTAAAATACACTCATTTTGAGTATAATGCCTTGGTCAATCGCTACGCCAACTGCTTTTATAAGCACGGTATTCGCAAAGGCACCGTAGCCGTTGTTTTTTTAGAAAATAGGTTAGAAACTTTATTATTAATTTCGGCTTTAGCCAAATTGGGTGCGGTGGCTTCGATGATAAATGCCAATCAAAAAGGAGCAGGTTTAAAACATAGTATTGAAACCGACCAAGGGGATTATTTTATCATCGGTGAAGAACGAATAGCAGATTTTGAGGTCATCCGTCCTACATTAAAAGGAGTAGATAATGCGACTTTTTTTGGTTTAAAAAATCGAGGAGAAACGACTATTCCTGATGGGTATTTGCCTTTGTCTGAACTAATCAAAACAGCTCCTACTAAAAATTTAGCCATTACTAAAACCATCACTTTGGGCGACCGCTTTGCCAATGTATTTACCTCTGGCACAACAGGCATGCCCAAAGCCTCTATTCAAACCCATAGAAAATGGTATGTCTGTTATTTATGGTATGGACGAATTAATATGGACATCCAATCTGATGATGTTTTTTATGTGCCTATTCCATTTTTCCATACGAATGCCATGATAGTTGCTTGGCCCTCCGCTGCTTCGGGAGGGGCCGCTTTGGCGATCCGTAGAAAACTGTCTATTTCTAATTTTTGGAAAGATGTTTACAAATTTAATGTCTCTGCCTTTATTTACATTGGCGAAATCTGTCGCTATTTGATGAACAAACCACCAGCAGAAAGCGACACCCAACATCGCATCCAAAAAATAGTTGGCAATGGGCTACGGCCAGATATTTGGAAAGCTTTTAAACAACGGTTTAATATTCCAGAAGTCTACGAATTATATGGTGCGTCGGATGGAATTGTCAGTTATACCAATATCTTCAATTTGAATTGTACGGTAGGTTTGTGTCGGTCCGAATATGCTATCGTTAAATACGATATTGATAAGGACGAACCTTATCGAAATGCTCAGGGGTTTATGGAAAAAGTAAAGACGGGAGAAGCTGGACTTTTATTGGGACAAATCAATGAAATTACGCCTTTTCCTGGTTATGTGAATAAACAAAAGAACGAGACGAAAATTTTTAGAAATGTCTTAGAACAAGGCGACCAATGGTTTAATACGGGGGATATGATTAGGGATTTAGGATTTCATCATGCCCAATTTGTAGACCGATTAGGAGATACTTTTAGATGGAAAGGAGAAAATGTATCGACCGCAGAATTGGAAGCCATTTTGAATAAATTTTCAGCCATCAATCACTCTGCTGTTTATGGTGTAGCCCTTCCAAAAATAGATGGCAAAGCAGGGATGGCAACGATTAATAGTCCTTATTCAATGGACCAATTTGACTTTTTTGATTTCACCCAAAAGATAAAAATGGCACTACCTTCTTATGCCGTACCAATTTTTATTAGATTTGTATCAGACTTTGAAAAAACCGCCACCCATAAAATTAAAAAGTCGGTGCTGAAGCAAGAAGGATTTGCTATTCATTCTGAAGCGACACCTATTTATGTGCTATTGCCCAAAGCGGCAACTTATACTAAAATGACTGCGGAAATTGTTCAACAAATAGAAGCGGGAGCTATTTTATTTTAACACGTAGCGCCAAGCTCTGCTTGGTGAAATTTTATTTTAAAAAATACCAAGCAGCGCTTGGCACTACAGTAATTATCATGAAAAAATCAATTCTATTATTTGTATTTGCTGCCTTCACTTTTGCAGCTATCCTAACGGCTTGCAAAAACGAAAAAGCAGCAACCACGGCAACTGAAACAGAAGAAACAGTCGAGGAAGAAGAAATCGACGAACAATATCTTTATGCCAGTAATTTATATAAAAACAATTGTGTTGCTTGTCACGAAGGTAGCGTTACCCAATTTATAGATAGAGATTGGTTGCATGGCAATTCTTGGAACGAAGTAAATCGTTCGCTCCGCTATGGGCATACGTTTATGGAAGAGGTTGCTTTTGTCAAAACTTTCCCCGATTCTGCTTTTAATAAATTGACAGATTATATAATGGTCAGTTTAGAAAAAAGAACGATTGAATCTTTCCCAGAAGACAAGCCAGATTATGCACAAATTATTAAATCTGAAGTACTTTCTTATAAGTTAGATACGGTCGTAAAAGGTTTAGAAATTCCATGGGGAATCGACTTTTTACCAAACGGCGATATTTTGGTGACGGATAGAAATGGTAATTTTTATCGTCAGAAAGAAGGAGCAGAAAAAGTAATGATAAAAGGAACACCAAAGGTGTATTATAATGGACAAGGAGGATTATTAGATGTCAAAGTACATCCTGATTTTGCCACCAATCAAACCATTTATATTTCCTATTCTAAGATAAATAATAAGAAGGAAACAAATACAGCGGTGATGATGGCTAAATTGGTCAACGATGAATTAGTCGACCAAAAAATCATCATGGATGCCAAGCCTTATACCACAAAAAGACATCATTTCGGTTCTCGAATAGAATTTGATACCGAAGGGTACCTATATGTGAGTATTGGCGACCGAGCAAGTCGAGATGAAAATCCACAAGATTTGAGTAAATATCCTGGAAAAATTCACCGATTTAATGCCGATGGTAGTATTCCAGCAGATAATCCTTTTGTAGATTCAACAGGAGCGATTCCTTCGATTTGGTCTTATGGGCATAGAAATCCACAAGGTTTAGTTTTTGACGAAGCAACTGGGATATTGTGGGAAACGGAGCATGCGCCAAGAGGTGGAGATGAAATAAATATTATCGAAAAAGGTAAAAATTATGGTTGGAATGAGATTTCTTATGGTATCAATTATAATGGGACTGTCTTTACCAATACTACCCATAAAGATGGAATGGAACAACCGATTTATTACTATATGCCCTCCACGGGGACTTGTGGGTTAACCATTGTTTCAGGCGATAAATATCCTGCTTGGAAAGGCGACTTATTGGCGGGGTCGCTTCGATTTCAATACCTTTCTCGTTTAAAAATGGAAGGTCAAAAAGTAGTTGGAGAAGAACGATTGGTAGAAAGTATTGGTCGATTGAGAGATGTCAAAATGGGAGACGATGGCTATATTTATTTCACGGTAGAGAATCCCGGAATTGTTTTTAGAATAATGCCAGTGGACGAAGCGATATAATAGATAGCTATCGGTTAACGATTCACGGTCACCCCAGCATGAATTGAACTTAACTATTGGATAAAAGAATAATAAGAGAGAATAATAAAATACCCCATTAAAATCTAAAAAATATGACGACCCGAAGACTTGCGGCTGTCCTCTTTGCTGACATTGTTGGTTACACCGCCTTAATGCAAAGTGATGAGTCATTGGCATTATCGACCTTAGAAAAGTTTAAACGGGAGTTAGATACTCAGATACCTGCCAATCAAGGAGAAATTATCCAATTTTATGGTGACGGTTGCCTCTGTGTTTTTAATTCGTCTGTAGATGCGGTGGCCGCTGCGGAAAAGCTACAAATTGCTTTTCAAAAAACACCCATTGTGCCAGTACGAATAGGCTTAAATGTAGGAGATATAGTTTTTCGAGAAGGAAATGTCTTTGGGGATGCCGTTAATATAGCATCAAGAGTAGAATCTTTGGGTATATCGGGTGCGGTGTTATTGTCAAGTACCGTTAGAGAACAGGTAAAAAATCAACTTCAATTTAAAGTCAAAAGCTTAGGTAAATTTGATTTTAAAAATGTAGAAAAACCTTTGGAAGTATTTGCCTTAGCAAATGAAGGCATCGCCATTCCGAAAAAAAATGCCATCAAAGGAAAGTTAAAAACAACTAGTTCGCCCAAAACAAAATGGCTAATTCCAACCTTATTAACCGCCATTTTAGGACTAGTCACTTTATTTTGGTTTAAAACGAGCGATACTAAAGTTAGTCCATCCCTTACTCCTTCCATAGCGGTACTTCCATTTCGAGACATGAGTCCCAATAAAGACCAAGCGTATTTTGGAGATGGCATAGCAGAGGAAATATTAAATTCGCTGGCACAGTTAAAAGCGATAAAGGTAGCTGGTCGAACCTCCTCTTTTTCTTTTAAAGACCAAGAATCTACCATTGCAACTATTGGAAAAGAATTGCAGGTGAATCATGTTTTAGAAGGGAGTGTTCGCAAATACGATGATAAAATACGAGTTACGGCACAGTTAATAAAAGTGGAAGATGGTTTTCATGTTTGGTCAGATAAATACGACCGAAGTTTTGAAGATGTTTTTAAGGTCCAAGATGAGTTGGCGCAAAGTATCGGTAAAGTCCTATTAACAAAACTGGCTCCTGAACAACGGGCAAAATTAACTAGTACCGCCCCCAAAAGTAGTGCTTACGATTTATTCTTGAAGGCCAAACACATTCATAAAAACATTTATAATAGTAGCTTAAATGTAGCAGACTTTCTTAAAAGTGAACAATTGTTTTTAGCAGCCATTCAATTAGATTCAACAGATGCCGCAGTGCATGCAGGTTTAGCAGATTTATATGATTCGTATTGGGTACGTATTCCAACAATGGATACTTCCGCCAAAGCAAAGTATCTTGGTTTGATGGAGCGAGAAAGTAAATTAGCAATACAACTCAACCCTAATTTAGCCTATGCCAATCAAGTAAGAGGATATATTTTGAG
>CAYMSC010000310.1:0-2852 GCA_964392805.1 uncultured Saprospiraceae bacterium | reverse complement strand
CTTGGAATATTTATTCCGTGCCTCCTTTTTATTAAAAGATAAAAAACAAGCATTAGCTGCATGGGACAACATGGAAAAGATAGATGCCGATGCAACGGAAAGATTAGGTTTGGAATTAGAAAATGCGCTATTGCGAAATAATTCAACTTATGTGGACATTATTTTGAAAGAAGAAAATCAAAATGCCAAATTCAACATCTATTCCTTTCAGGGCGAGGTAGAAAAAGCAGAAAAAGCGTTCCAATTAGCCACAGAAGAATTCCTCAATTATGCAGATAGTGAAGCCATTCCGCAAGGAAGTATTTACCTCGATTTATTAAAAGATAGAAAATTGGAGCAATATCAATCCAAAGAATGGTTTCAACAAGCGTTAAGCATAGAAAAGCAGAAGTACGATTATTTGTTTAACAAATATCCAAGAGCGAAGGAAATATTGAATTAAGTTAGCCACTCAGGTGTCAGATTTCAGGGGTCAGGGGTCAGAAGTCCCTGCTAATTAAAATTATTTGCTCGTTAAATTTAGCAAATGCTAATATTTACTGCTTTAATTACTACATTTCCAACCATTTTAGGTCTATCTGACTTCTGACTCCTCGTTCCTGACTCCTGAGTAGTTACGAATTAAGTTAAATTTAATCCTTCCAAAACACTACTTAGGCGCTCTAGCCAAATCGTTTTCCAAATACGTAGACCCTCGCCAAAATAAAAAAGCGGCAATTGTACACATGACAATTCCCATCGTCATCGCCCAACGCAAACTTTCCTGTCCATATTCAGGTGCTAGATAATCACTCACTATACCGATAAATAAAGGACCGAGTCCCAAACCTATTAAATTTAGAAATAGATAAAATACGGCCGAGGCTAAAGCCCGCATTCGCAAACCAACCATACCATGCGCCATTGCTATACAAGGAGCTAAATAAAAAGACCATAAAGTTTTAACCACAATATTGCCACCAACAACTATATATTTATTCGTGGTTGCCAACATTAAAGCCAAAAGTGGAATAGAAATAACAATCGCCACGGTCGGAATTAATAAATACATTCGCTTATCCTCTTGCCCATATTTATCCGTTAGATAGCCACCTAACCAAACGCCTAAAGCACCACCACCACCGCTACCGATGGCTAGCCATGTCCCAATTTCTCCTCTTTCCATTCCGTGCATTCGAGCTAAAAAAGAAGGTAACCAATTACCAACGCCATATACTGAAAAACAGTGAATGCCTGCGCCTAAAGCAAGGCATAAAAAAGCCTTTCGGCTTAGTAATAAACTAAATACTTCCAATAAACTATAATTTGCCGCTGCGTTCGTTTTTAACTGCTCCGCATATCCTCTTTCTAAATTTTCTGCATATCCTCTTGGTGGTTCTTTAACCGTGAAATAAAAAAATACGGCATATAAAATCCCTGGCAGTCCTAAAACCATTAAAGCAGTTCGCCAACCAAAAAATTCATCTAGCCAACCACCAAATAAATAGCCCAACAAAATCCCAATGTAAATGCCCATCGAGTAAACGGCTAATGCTGTGGCTCGTTTATTGGCAGGAAAATAATCGGAAATCATCGAGTGTGCCGCAGGGCTTGCGCCTGCTTCTCCGATACCTACCCCGATTCTAGCTAATAATAACTGGCTAAAATTCAAAGCTCGACCAGAGACGACCGTCATCGCACTCCATATCGCTAAAGACCAAGCAATAATCTTTTTCCGATTCGTTTTATCAGCTAGTCTAGCAATTGGAATACCTAAAGTCACATAGAATAAAGCAAAGGCTAGTCCTGTCAATAAGCCCAATTGCGTGTCTGACAAGTTCAAGTCTGCTTTGATACTTTCTTGTAGAATGACTAGGATTTGGCGGTCAATAAAATTGAAAATATAAACGCCTGTGAGTACGTACAGGACATATTTTTTATATCCTTCGGAGTAGATGGGTTTTTCTGTTGCGGAGTTGGGCAAGGTGGTGTTTTTCGTTAAGTTGATAAAGATGTAAGGTAGGAAAAAATGCGAATTGATTCTTAAAAGTGGAGATATTTATTAACGACAATAACACCAAAGGTCAACTAATTTTCACCACTCACGATAGTAATCTCCTAGACCAAAATATCTTCCGCCAAGATGAAATATGGTTTACCGAAAAGAAAAAGACAGGAGAAACTACCATGTATCCATTAAGTGACTTTAAAATTCGACATGATTTGGATATAGAAAAAGGCTATTTAAAAGGACGCTTTGGTGCTATCCCATTTTTGGGTAATTTAGATAATTCAAACTGGCATGAATATGCGTCGTAAAAATAGAAGCTATAAAAAAGGCGGACGGCACAGAGATGCTCGATTATTTGTAATAGTTGCCGAAGGAGAACGAGAAGACGCTTATTTTCGTTATTTTAAAAAGATACTTAATACATTAAAAAAATATCACTTACTTTAAACAATCCATATCCTATTAATCTTACGAAAAAAGGGTTTAAAAAAACAACAATAAAGATTAACAAAAATCAAATTGTTGTTTTCTAAAACCCTTAAAAATTAGTAATTAAAAATACTAAGTTTAGTGTTTCATAGAAAGGGGAAGCGTGTAATTTAATTAAGGCATTTTTCACAACATACAAAATGAAAAAATCATTTTTTCTAGTACTAATACGCTACTCAAAATCTTACTAGTAAAAAGAGAGGTAATAATGGAGGAAAATAAAACCTCTTTACTTATGAAAAGTAAATTTGGTTTTTTGAGGCTTTTATTTTTAACTATCCTTTTTTTCTCTAGCTTTGTGTTCTATTAAACAAAAATCTGGGAAAACCAGCACTTTTCAAAAAATTAGCCTTTTTAAAAGCGTTCCAAAAGC
>CAYMSC010000309.1:0-7897 GCA_964392805.1 uncultured Saprospiraceae bacterium | reverse complement strand
CTAGTTTTTCAATGAGTTATATATTATGATTTTGACTTTTCGTTCGCCCTATTTTAGTGTATTAGATTCCTATCCGATTTGCGGTTCAGAAGAGTGCTCTTCTTCATGCTATTTTCCATCAAAAAATATAACCATAGCGGTGCTATGACTTGATTTTTTGAAATGAACAAACGCTGTTTGTGAACCGCAGAACGGATGGGGGGCTATTGAAAAAATAACCTCCCTGAAATTTTAATCTAATTATAAAATGATACTTACCCTCTATACCTGCAAAATAGAAATATCTGGTAAAAAGTTATTGGGTTCTGCGCCGATTAAAAATTGGTGTCCACCATGCTTTCCACCATAACCAATATTCCGTTGAAAATTTTGAAGAATTCCGCCGGCATTTACTTGAATTTGCAAAATACCAGGTTCGCAATTATTATCTTTTATAAAAGGGACTTCTATCGAACACACTTGTTTATTCATCGACAGAGGGTTTACAACTGTTTTTTTACCTTCTCGATTATGATGCACTAAACGAATAGCGGCATTTTCACAACATTGAAAAGGATTGGCGATTAAAATTTTACTTTTACTTTTAAACATACAATCCCCCATCATTCGATAATAACTACGGGAGGCATTTTCAGAGGTTAGATGTATGCCATATAATCCAGAATTAACTTTAATTGCACTGGAAGTAATATTTCGCTCCACATCTTGCCGTTGAAAATGAGCTACTCCCGCAGAATTTGGCTCATGGTGAAAATAAAGTTTGATAGCACCAAATCCATTCGGGTATTGAGGAATTGCGTGTTCATGGGAGTACTCGATTTGCCCTGTGGCAATATTCATTAGCTCCACTTTTACCCGCTTACCATTCATATTGTATCGATTATTCCCATCCAACCAATCTGAACCATTATCAAAAGTTGTATACAAGTTAATGGAAGTAATACCTACCCATTCAGTAGGTGTGTAATAGTCATTGATGTCTATAAAAATCTTTTCTCCCGGTTCAATGGCGGAGTCAAATAGCTTTTGGTCCGCCAACCATTGTCTCGTTGGTTTTGCCTCTACAGTAGGCATTAATTGTTCGCAAATGGCAAAAAACATTTCTTTATCTGGATCTATTAAATCTCGCTGTACAATATCATAATAAAGCCGATTAAAGTCCTTTCCAAAGTATTTTCCTGTGGTAATAAAATATTCAATGGCTATCTTATGAAATGCTTCTGAAGCAAGGAAATAACGAGTATTTTCTAGAGTCAAAATACCTCCCCAAGAACTTTGTAAATTTTGGGTAATTAAGGAAGGGTCTGTTATTCTAAAATCATAATTATACCCGATAATTGAACCATAGACAGCCCCCTCTTGAAGATAAGTATTTGGCTGAAGATTTAATTCGTCCTTTATCATATTGGACAAACCCTCGGCAAAAAATTCTTCAATCATTTCCGTCTCTTCATCAAACTTAAATTTTTTGTTGGCAAATAATAATTGCTTTCGGGAAGCATGGATTAATTCATGTACCAAATTCCTTCTATCAGGAGATAACCTCATCGTATTAAGAGAAGGTAAATAAACATCATGAGAATTTTCTTGAACATAGACTAGACTAGCTAAAGCCGCTTGCCCATAGTGTTTATCTATTAGCGGTTTTAGTTGTTGAAACAAATCAATATCCGACTGCTTTTCAAAGTCTACTTGTAGATCATAGACTCCTAAAAAAAAAGCATCGTTAATAGGCAAAGGACCATAGTAGGTTGGATTACCAATTTCAGTACCAATAACAGGCCATACAACAATCCTAAATTCTTTTTCTTCTGTGTCTAAATCATGAAAAGAAAAGGCGGGCAAAATCGTAGTTGGATGTTCTGACTTATAAATTAATCTTTTATCCTTGCTATCCAAAACGGCGTAATAAATCCAATCTATGCCTTCCATAGGAAACAGCTCTATTAGGCAAGCATAAGGCATATTATTAACTACTCTTTTTATTCTCAGGTTCTTATTAGGCTCTGGAATAGCGGAAGCTTTGGGGACATTGGATGTCTTAGCAGTTTCTTGTGCATCCAACATTTTCATCGATATTTTCAGCTCTGTATTACGGGGTTCCATGTTTGTTTTTTTGGTGTATTTAATTGAGTAAATATTACTATTTTTAAATACAAGTTTCTCAAATTTAAGCATATTCCTAACACAATATAAGCAAATATTTCAAAACAAAATAATAATTAGATAAATTAGCATAATTCGCTAATGGTTGGTTTACAGATGTTTAGGTAAAAAAAGTAAATTGAAAATTTACTGCTAGACATTTTAGAAATCAGAAGTCAGACCGTCAATTTCATTGACTGTCAGCGGTCAGATAAGCTAGGTTTAGAATACTGATTGTCCAATACTTGCATTTTTAAAGTCTGACCTCTGACAGAAAAATGTAATTTTTCGGTCTGACCTCTGATCTCTGACCTCTTTTGTCCAGTAGTAAGAATTTTCAACTCACAATTAGGATGTTAAGATTTTCGGAAGAACAATAGCTATAAGCTTTAAATAAAAAGGTATAGTCGGCTACTTTCTGCCGACTGTCAACTACCGACTATCTTCTTCCAACTTCTTCTTGACTCCAATTAGGTAAAACATTATCTTTGCAGCCGCAATGGAAAAAGTGACCTATCAATATCTCGGGTTAAAAGATTATCAAGCGGCATGGGATTATCAAAAATCGCTGTCTAAAGAGGTAATTGACCGTAAGTTAAAGAATCGACATTTAGCTAAAACTGACCCTGCCTACGAAGTTCCTAAACATTATTTATTATTTTGCCATCATCCTGCTGTTTATACATTAGGTAAAAGTGGCTCAATGGATAATTTATTACTCAATGAGAAAGAATTAGCCGATGGCAAGATTGATTTCTATAAAATTAATCGAGGCGGAGACATTACTTTTCATGGTCCGGGACAAGTAGTAGGTTATCCAATATTTGACTTGGATTTATTTTTTACCGATATTCATAAATATGTTCGGTATTTAGAAGAAGTAATTATTCGGACATTAAAGGATTATGGCATAATTGGTACAAGAATAGCGGGGTTTACAGGAGTTTGGATTAAAGGAGAAAATGGCGGACCCAATCGAAAAATCTGTGCTATTGGTGTACATTTGAGTCGATGGGTAACCATGCATGGATTCGCCTTTAATGTCAATACTGATTTAAAATACTTTAACTATATCGTACCCTGTGGCATCAATGATGCAGATAAAACGGTAACTTCTCTAGCCAATGAGTTAGGAAAAAAAGTAGAAATAGTAGAAGTTATGGAGCGCATAAAATTTCATTTTTCCGAATTATTTGTATTTGAATTTGCGGAGGAAGAATAGAAATTCTCATGAATAGTTACGGGTTGAAATAGTCTAGAATTAAGGAAAACCGTTCTTAGTATTCTGCCAATTAAGAAAGGATAGATAAAATCGGTAGTAAAGCCTTTACAGGCTGACCGTAAACTCAAAAAACTTCAAATTCAATTTTATATATGATTGATTTTGCGGAACTTAGATATGCCAAATCTCAAAGATTTGGCATATCTCGGCTATTTGCGGTCAGTTTGTTTAGGCTAGACATTATTTCTCGTGAAACAGACCTAAAGGTCTTTGACGGGAAAGCCTGAAGGCTTTACTACCCGTCAAATACATTAGTTTAATAGGAATGCTTAAAAAGCAACTCTCACCCCGCAACCTTCAACTATTAAATATACATTTTAATCCCAGTAAAAAATTAACAAGATGATGAAAGATATTCCTAATTTTAGGGTAAAAGATTTAGGCATAGCGATAGTTCCGAGAAGCGAAGATGATGAATTGTGGGATGTGTATATCATAAATTTTAAGGAAACAGCTATTGATAGTGTTTTTGTAAATTCAAGAGGATATGGAGAATTGGACGGTGAAAAAATTCGAACGACTACGCTACGGCATTTTTTTGAAGCCATAAGCGGAAACGAGATGAAGCAAATTGAACCGATTCAGACCGAATTATTTGAATTGACCAATGAATACTGGGTAAGTTTTATGTATGAAGGGCATATGTATGACAAAAAATATGTCTTTGTAAAAGGAAGTATTGACGAGATGCACTTTACGACTATTCCTCATTTAGAGCGTAAGGGGGTTATGATTAAATAATCACTAATAAACACCACCCATTTTGGAAGAAATTTTAGAAGAACACGATAGCATAGATTTGAGAAGTAAGGCTTTTCAAGAGGTTTTAGGAGCGCCACCAAATTGGTTGCAACGTTGGGGTATTACTGCAATTGTAGTAGCGTTTATCGGTTTATTTTTAGTTGGCTACTTTTTGAAGTATCCCGAAACGATAACGGCAACTGTCAAATTGGAAACAGCTAATCCCCCTGTAGAAATACCAGCCACTGCTTATGGGACTATTGCTGATTATCTTCCAGAGGATACTTTAGTGGAGGTTTCAACTATACTTGCTAAGATAAATGACAATTCAGGTGACTTTAATACTATCGTAGAATTGGGTAATGAACTAGCAACTTATACTTCAAACACTAAAATATTACCAAATTTAGATAGATTTGAAATAAGCAATATCGGAAATTTACAAAAGGACTTATTTGAGTATTTACAGTTAAAACGAGGGAATAGTAATGTAGGTAATAATTTTTTGAATCAAGCAATTAGTGTTTATAATCAGAATATTGCAGTGATTAAGGAAGAAATTGCGGAGTTAGAAAATAGAATTGAATCTAAAAAAGAAGAATTGACCGCTATTCCTAAAAGAAGAAAATTGCTCAAAGACACCTATGCAACAAGTAAAGATGAAGAAGATATTGCTCCTATTCAACAATTATTGTCTGATGAAAAAAGGATAAATGACGATATAAAAATATCAGAAGGGCAAATCATCCAAAAGAAACGAGACATTAAAGACGAAGAATTAAAAAAATCAGAAATCCAGAATAACTTAAAAGGAACTCAAATTAAGCGACAAGACCAATTAGAATTAAGCCTTTTAAGGCTAAAAACAGAAGTAGAAGCTTGGAAAAAACAACACATCATCAAAGCGCCCATAACAGGCAGACTTTACCATTTAGATAAATTAAAAGCGAAGGATTTACTAATTGATAAAGGGGATAAAATATTTTCCATTGTTCCATTGGGGTCTCAAGATAGCATTGAAGGAAAATTATATTTAAGGAGTGATGAATCTGTTAAAGTCAAAACGGGACAAAAAGTAAAAATAAAATTTAATGCCTATCGTCCAGCAGAATATGGACTCTTAAATGGAGTGGTAACAGATAAAGCAACTATCCCCCAAAACGGGCAGTATCAAATAACCGTTGCCGTAGAGAAAAATTTAATAACCTCTAAAGGAAAACAAATCCCGTTTGAACATCAAATGTTGGGAGAAGCCAAAATAATCACAAAAGAACGTCGATTTACAGGTATTATTTTTGACCAATTTAAGGAAATGCTAAATCGGTGAGCATTGTTCTCATTTGGATGAATAGTCAAACAATTTTCATAATCAGTCCGCCTAACTTTAGTGTGATGAGTCTCTACTGTCCAAACCTAAGTCTTTCTAGGCATCATTGTTTGAGTAAATTTATGCGCTGCTCCTCTTCCCATTTTTTTAACCTCCGTTGACTTGGCTTTTAGTGCTGCTTTTAAAAAATCAATTCCCTCTTCCATATAAATTTCACCACAGGTAAAAACATCAATAGCTGCATAGCCATATTCTGGCCAAGTATGAATGGTTAAATGGCTTTCTTTGATAATAATAACCCCCGAAACACCTAATGGGGTAAAGTGATGAAAAGTACTTTCAACAATAGTTGCTTGCATTGCTTGAGCCGCCTCATTCATTTTCTTATCGATAAAAACAGGATCACTCAATAATTCCGCAGGACAATCATATAATTCTAATAAATAATGTTTACCTAAATATTTCATTCATTTTTTTTTAATTCTTCTTCTCCTTACTAAACTCTTGCCAATCTTCCAGAAAATAATGTAGTAAATTAGGGCTATCTAGTTTATTAACGGTTAAATTACCTGGATTGCTCATGTCTTTAGCAAAGAAAAACATTTTTTTAACTAAATCTTCTTCCAAATATTGGGTTGTTAAAGTCGTATTAAAGGATTCTGGGGTTAACGTTAAATTAGACGCCATAACAAAACCCCAGTCACCGAAGGAGGGGACATAAGTATGAAAAGGGTAAATATTTTTGAAACCACTCGCCGCAATTGTCTCTTTTATACACCAAAAGGCGTTCCGAGTATGAAAAGGGCTAGAGGCTTGAGTGGCAAAAACCCCATTGGGAGTCAAATGATTTTGCACCAATTTATAAAAAGAAGTGCTATAAAGTCTGGCTAAAGCATCATTCGAGGGGTCAGGCAAATCTGCAATAATCACATCGTATAAATCCGTAGATTCGATTAAAAAGGTCATCGCATCTTGTGCAATTGTGGTTACTTTCGGGTTGAGCAAAGCGGCATTATTTAAGGTTTTGATATGCACATTTTCTTTCGCCAGCTTAAAAACTTCTTCATCTAAATCTATAATAGTAAGGGATTCTACTTCCGAAAACTTGAGTACCTCTCTCGCTAGTAAGCCTTCGCCTCCACCTAAGATTAAGATATTCTTTTTGTAAGGAGCATTTAACAAAGGTAATATCCCTAGCGTCTCATGGTACCGATATTCATCCACAGAAGAAAACTGAATAATTCGATTGATATACAAGCGAATATCCTTTTTATTTTTTGTAACGGCTAATTGTTGATAAGGGGTTTGTTTGGAATACACAACTCTACTTGTAAAAAAACTATCTTCCCAATGCTTTAATAATTTGCCTGAAAAAGTCGCCAATACCATAAAAAAGCTAAGACAGGCAATCGCTAATAATTCCAATCGCTTTTTTCTTTGGGCTTTGTCATCTTTGGTGAAAAACCAATAGACTAAAAGTCCTAAACCTATATTAATTAAACCAAAAACAATCGAAGTGCGAAACGTCCCTAAGTAGGGTAATAACAAGAAAGGAAATAATAAAGTGGCAATTAGCGCACCGATATAATCCAAACTTAGCACATAGGCTAAATTCGCATTTAAAGGATAGTTTTCTTTTAAAATCCTAACTAAGAGTGGAATTTCAAAACCCGTAAGTGTGCCAACCAAAAAAGTAATGAATAACATTGAAAATTGGTATTCCAAAGGGCTTAAACGGTCAAAGATAAAATACAAAATAGGTACACTTGCACCACCGACTAAACCCAAAATCAATTCTACTTTAACGAACCACTCAATTAATTTATCATCCAAAAATTTGGTTAAATAAGACCCTACGCCCATAGCTGCCATATATACGCCAATGGTCAAAGAAAATTGCATCACACTATCCCCTAAAAAGTAGGAAGAGGTCGTACTAATTAATAATTCGTAAATCAACGAACATAGGCCAGCTAAAAAAATGGTAGTAAAAAAGAGTAGATTTTCCGAACGGGTTGTTTCGGTGTTTTCCATTAGGTATTATTTAATGTTTACGAAAGCAATGTCATCCAAAAAATGAAGAGATTATTTTTAAATAACTTTAAAAAAAAGTGAAATATATAAATAAATAACAAAAATGTTCATTTAATACGGAAATTAAAAAATGTGGGCTTATATTTGCCTATATCTACTTAAATACCCAAAAAACAAAGAATGGAATAATTTTAAATCAGAAAGGATAAATCATGAATAAATTAAACACCATTCATAGTTTATCGCTTAACATAATCATCTATTCCAATCAAAAAATAACCCTTTTAAAACATAATACTTTTCTAACACTATAATATCACTAGAACCATTGTTCTAAGGAATGCGATAAAAATAAATTTACATTTTCG
>CAYMSC010000308.1:0-7923 GCA_964392805.1 uncultured Saprospiraceae bacterium | reverse complement strand
CTAAGAGATGACAAAAAAAATATTTGAAAAAATAAAGTGGAGCATAGGGGGAAGCAATTCTTTCTTCGTCTTCAAAATGAATTAAATTTATAGAGCAACAACTACCTTTTTTAAAACTTTTTCTTAACCGAAGTAATACTAAAAATAACCACCACTATTAACACCTAAAAAAGCAGTCGGGTTCTTTATTTTAGTATTACAAAAACGCCTTAAAAATGAATATTGTAAAAAGATTTTTTGTATTAGCCTTAGTGGCATTAGTAATGGTAGCTTGTAACAAAGACCAAGATTTAACCTCCGAAAATACAAACAGTTCCATCGTAAAAACCGACCAACCTGTTTTTGATAATAGTCGTACTACTAGTAAAAGAGCTTGTTCCTCAGAAGCACACATGGAGCAATTATTACAGAATGACGACTATAGAAAAGCCTACGACGAAAGAAAAGCGAGATTTGAAAGACAATTGAGAACAGATGTAGCAGAAAGTAGGGCTTTGTGTAGCAACCCTCAAATATTACCAGTAGCGATTCACTATCAAGGCGTAAATGCAGACAGAGCTTGTTTAGTAGCTTTAGCACAAACTCAAATAGATATTTTAAATGCAGATATTCAAGGGTCTAATTCAGATATAGTCCAATGGACAAATAACGCTGCTTCTACGTTCCCTAACGTAAATTTTGGTGAGGCTTGTATAGAATTTTGTCTAGCCTCAAAAAATCACCCTATAGGTTACAATTTAAATGATGGAGATGCAGCAGTGACCATTAATCAAACAAATGGTGACCAAGCTAATGCATGGTCAGGTTATATCAACATTTTTGTTAACGATGCAGATGGTAATTTAGGCTATTCCCCATTAGGTGGAAGAGGAAATGGAGATGGGGTAGTTATTAATAGAGATGCCTTTGGCGCAGGAAATGGATGTACAGGTGTAAGCCCTCAGTCTCCCTATGATTTAGGAAGAACCTTAACACACGAAATAGGTCATTACTTAAACTTAGACCATATCTGGGGTGGAGGTTGTAATCAAGATGATGGCATCGCAGATACACCAAGCCAAGGTTCTGATAATGGAGGTTGCCCAAATATAGGTATTGCTTCTTGTGGAACGCCTGACTTACACATGAACTACATGGATTACACAAATGACGCTTGTATGTATATGTTTACGGCTGGACAAGCAGGCGTAATGGAAACTTGGGTTAATGCGAACTTGAGTTTAAAGGACGCTTCAACTGTTTGCGGTACTACAGACGGTGGCGGAGACACAGACGGTGGTGGAGACACAGACGGTGATGGAGACACAGACGGTGGTGGAGACACAGATGGTGGTGGAGACACAGATGGTGGTGGAGACACAGACGGTGGTGGAGACACAGACGGTGGCGGAGACACAGATGGTGGTGGAGACACAGACGGTGGTGGAGACACAGACGGTGATGGAGATAATGGAAACGAAGATGATACTAACGATGCTTGTACTGCCCCAACAAATAGTACGGTAACACAACTTACTGCAACAAACATACGAGTAGACTGGGAAGATATAGCAGATGCTATTAGATACCAAATTCAATATCGTCCAGAAGGAGGTGCTTGGATTAGAAAATCAGGAACAGCTTCTCAAAAGAATATTACAGGCTTAGTGGAAGGAAGAACTTATGAATACCGTATCAGAACAAGATGTGCAGATGGGTCATGGACTAGCTACTCAAGTATTCAATCCTATACGCTTCCGGGCGGTGGTGGAAATGGCGGCGGCGATAACGGCGGCGTTGATAATAGTACAAGCCGAGTACAAATTAAAGTAACCTTAGATGATTACGGTTCTGAAACTACCTTTGCTATCGAAGATGGAAATGGAAATGTGGTTAAATCTTGGGGAAGGTTTGGAGATGGACAAAACGGTTCAGTTAAAACTAGAAATATTGACCTTCCAACGGGAATCTACACATTTGTTATC
Source organism: uncultured Saprospiraceae bacterium (assembly GCA_964392805.1). GTDB lineage: Bacteria > Bacteroidota > Bacteroidia > Chitinophagales > Saprospiraceae > JAFMDF01. Next base: position 5,959 of record CAYMSC010000308.1, on the reverse strand, counting down.
TTCGATGATTACGGTGACGGTATCTGCTGCGATTGGGGAGAAGGTTCTTGGGTAGTAACAGTAGATGGCACAACAGTAGGCGCTTCTGATGGACAATTTGGTTATTGGGAAGAATTTGACTTCGCAATAGGAGGTGCTAGATTAAGTGGCCCTGCATCCAGAAAAGATGCTAAAGATTACAGCAAATTAATGAATAAGGAAAAGTATCAATCCGCTCCAAAATAGACCATAGATTTTCAGTAATCTACTGAAATTTATATAAAGATGTTATAGGTGAACTAACTCAAAAGTGTTAGATTTTAACTAAGCCCGATTGAAGAAATATCTTCAATCGGGATTTGTTTTACAGACCTCCAAGTGTCTTCATGACCTTGGAGCGTCTAGAGTAGGGACTTATTTTTTAAAATTAATTTTTCTCCAACTCAAACTTCCCCCAAAGCAAATCAGCCTTCAAAATATTTTGTACGGTAGAATCGCCAGAAAACCCTTCTGCTTCATGATGGGTCGTTTTTTCAATTTGTCGTTTAAGCTGAATATTTTTTGGAAAAGAATAATTTTTAGTATTAGCCGTCATATCAAATTGAAATTGAGCATTGGCAGGTATCTTCAAATCAAAATGAGCTTTATTACCCAATAAATTTATATGTGGACTAAGATTATTGATAGTCGCCGTACATTTACCAAATTCAAAATCAATAGCTAAATCAGCTACTACTTCTGAAATAGTTAATTTAGTGGTATGTCCTTTCGTCTTGACGGTATTGACTTTTTTAATGTCTACTTTAGTCCCATGACTATTATTTTCATAACGGTCAATGATACCTAAATTTATCTTACCCTGAGTAGAAGTACCTTTAATGTTGCCTGCTTTTTGGGCTTCAAAATTAGAATGTTTAAGGTCTAAGGTCACATTTCCTAGTTCTTTAGAGCGAAATTTACTATGCTCTAGGTCAGCTATAATATCAGTGGCATTACCAATAAAAATGTCTATGTTTCGATGATTTAAACTGACCTTTTGGGCTTTTTCAATATTAATAGTTCCACCTGTCCCTTTTAAATTATAATTATTTATTTGACCAATTTTTATCTTCCCGTGAAGGGTCTTACCAGAAATATCTCCTGTTTTGTTAGCCTCAAAAGTAGAATGACCAAGGTCTAAATCCACATTACCTAATTGCTCCGCTTTTATTTCCGAATGCAATAAATCACCAAATATATTACCTCCGTTTTTGATGATTCCTTTACCATGTCCCATCCTAATCCTAGCTTCCTCACCAATATGTTCGGCAGAGAAATCTACATGATTTATCATCAAGTTAGTTTTTCCAAGAAATTCGCCGATAACTATTTCTCCATGATGATGGTTAATGTCAATCGTACTTGATTGTGGCACAAATACCATATAATCAATACTTACTTTCCAGTTTATTCGATTATTCCAACGCATTTTCTTTCGGTTGACGACTGCTGTTTCTGCTTTAACTAATTGGTCTTTGTGAGTAAAATCAACACTTACATTTCCTAATACTTCCTCTATCTTTTTGTATTTATTAGCACTAACCGTTACAACAACTTCAATTTTAGCCTTGTTTTTATTCCAAGGTTGGACCTGTACTTTTCCAAAGCCATTGATTATTTTGGTAATGCCATCTGGACCTATATCAAACTCTTTTTGAAAAACTTTGGTTTGCTCTTGCCATTTTTTTTCATCTGTGTTGATGGTAAAGCCATAGCCTGCGTTGGTTTGTTTTTTTCGTGTTCGGCTAGAATTATTTCGTTTTTCCGCTTGTGTATTCATTGGAGGGGTAGTATTTCGTTCTATCGACTCCATTGATTCCGTCAGTTTCATTGATTCCACTGATTCCATAGAACTTATTTCATTTTGCCTTTTGGAAGCTAGTAGTTTTGGCAAGGTGTCTACTTTAACCTTTTCAGCTAATTCCGTAATGATTAAAGCCTTGTCTATTGAAGGAATATCAATACCTAATCTTTCTATTTTTTCTAATGGCGTAACTGGGTTTTGAGTATATCTTTGCTGAATGTTTTCTTTTGACGAAGTAATCGATTCTTGGGTTATGGTACTATTTGTTGATTTATCTTTGTCCTTGGTAATAACTTCAATTGGTGTATTTAAAGAAATATTATTTTCTACTTCCAAAGATGGATTAATTGGTGTAAATATTAAATATAGAGCGGTTAATATAGAACTTACTATGCTTATCATGATGAATGAATTTAAGTTGAGGTGATTAAAAACCCATTCTTTTAAAACAGTTAGTGAACCTGTCGTAGCGACGGAAGACTCAAAGCGAGTGGCGACTTCCTCAAAGGAAAGTTGCGGCGGTTCGTTTTTCGCCTGCTCGAATAAATCATCAATATATTTATCTTCTTTCATCGCTTTATCAGTAAATTATTTTTTAGAAACTTTGAAAAAATAAGTTTACCAATTTTGAAATGGATACTTTTTTCAATGAGTTGAAAACTTATGGAAAAAAGATTCAATTCAAAATTCTTCTGGTAAATTTATTTTTTCAATATTAATAAGTACTTGCGCCAATGCTTTTCTACCTCTAGCCAATCGCTGCTTCACGGCAGATTCACTACTGTTTTGTAGTTGGGTGATTTCTTTAATACTAAATCCTGTAATCTCAAAAAGAATAAGGGCTTCCCGCTGCGCATCGGGTAATTGTGCTAATCCTTGATACAGTCTTTCGATTTCAGATTGTTGTTCCATTCGATTATTGGGGTCGGGATATTGGGTTAGTACTAACTCATCGTTGACCGTTCCTGCTTTCTTTTTTCTTCTGGCATTCGCTAAAAGTCGGGCGCTAATGCCAATTAAAAAACTTAAAAAAGCTTCCTCATTTTTAAGGCTGTCTATTTTTTTAAAAGCAACCAACAAACTTTCGTTGATTAAATCTTCACAAGGCATATCGTAAAAAGCATGAGCACGACAATACCTTTCAAACCGTTCATGAACCGGTTTGTAAAGACTTAAAAAATATTGTTGTTTGCTTTTACTCATGTTAGATTTTGAATGGTCACATAAGGTAAGTGTTTTATGTTTTGGAAAAGTTACAGGAGTACAGAAAAATAAAAGCTTTTTTTATACATTAGACTTTTTCTGAAACTTAAAGAGCTTCCAGAACTTGGAGTTCTATTGATTGCCCACAGAATAATTTTAATGAAGCACACATTTTATTATATCCCACAATGGTGCCGTTAGGTACTCAACATGGGTAGTCAAAAGGTAGTACATAGTGTCATTTTTTCGTGCCGTAGGTACGCAACATCGGTTACAAAGGTCATGTTACGTACCTACCGGCACGAAAAAATAAGGATTTGAATAATTTATATCCTGCCCCTACCCATGTTGAGTCCTTAACAGGACTAGGGATTAAATAATATTTCATCGGATAAGCACATTTTCTTTCTCCTTTTATTCTGTGGGTAATCGTAAGAACTTGGAGTTCTGGAAGCTCTAGAGTATGCAAAAATTATTGCTTGAATCTAGTAGATTTTAAAACGCAGTTAGCCACGATGGAAGCATGGAAATTAGCGGGAAAAATTCGTTATACTGGCATTACCCACCATACAGATATGTGGCATGATGCAATGGAAGAAGTTTTGCAAAAATATCCTATCGACTTTATCCAAATCAATTATTCTATTCTGCTTACAGGCGCAGCAGATAGTCTATTACCTTTGGCGAAGGATAAAGGCGTAGCGGTGATAGTCAACCGCCCTTTTGAATTTGGTCGATTGTTTAGAAAGGTCCAACAAAAGTCCTTACCGAATTGGGTGAAGGATTATAATATTCAAACTTGGGGGCAATTCTTTTTAAAATATATTTTGGGCAATCCAGCCGTTACCTGTATTATTCCAGCCACTTCTAATTTGGGGCATTTAGAAGAAAATATGCAAGCTGGAATGGGAGCAGTACCCGATGAAAAGGCTAGGAAGAAAATGTTGGCTTATTTTAAGAATTTGTAAAAACTGGTAGCAAAGCCTTCAGGCTTTCCCGTCAAAGCCCTTTAGGGCTGAAAAACTAGCTAAAACCGACCTAAAGGTCGGACACAGGAAAGCCTGAAGGCTTTGCTACCGATTTGAATTAATTAGCAAAAATAGGTCATTTTAAGAGATAAAAGTGCAAGATTTTAAATTCAGTTTGATTTTATAAAGAATTCCTTTATATTGGGATTGTGTATGCTGCACAAGCCCGATGCCCGAGAGCGCGTTGGGAGAGGCCGTTAACTAAAAAAAAGGAGGTATTATGAATTTATTTGCGTCAAAAGTTACATTTCTTACTAACAACAATTTAAACAATTCAACCCTAAACAACGGGCGGTCTTAATACATGCAGCGTAGGGGATAACGCCTACACTCGCATAAGTTTATTTGTTTATGTAAGCAATTAACTTAACGGAGGTCCCTTGTAATCTTATGATTACAAGGGACTTTTTGTTTTATTTAAATATCATCCAATTCTTGCATAACCGATTTACCTTCCTTATATAAAAGTCGCCATCCATTTAAGATACGTTTCTCGTGAAATTCTTTAAAAGTAGCTTCTAAAGGTAATTCAATAGAATAATTTTCTTGATTAGATTTATAGTGAAATCGAATACTTTCGGGTGCTGGAAGCGTGAAATTAGCTACTGCTTCCATTCTTTCTTTAAAAGAACGGGATCGTTCAAAAAATGTACCAGCATGATTAGACCTAAAAGAAGCTTTTTTTTCAAGTTTTCCTTTTTGCTTCTTGCCTGTATTAGTACAAAACTGAGATTGGTTATCATCTGTAGCCACGATACCCACATATTTGCCATTTGAATAAATTTCCATCATAGCAATACCGTTAACATCTTGTTCAACGGACATCTCTAAAATGTCATTTCTCCATTGGTGATAGATAGTTTCTTGTTCAACAGAAGATGTTTCGTCATTTCCTATGCCTAACACTCTTTTTTCTTGTTCCAAGTAAAAAGGAAAAGAATTTTTGGATGCTCTTTTTTTAAAATCCGAATAACGAAATAATTTTACCTGTTCTTTTTTAATGCCACCTTCTACGGTAATAAAAGAAGGAATTGCTGTTCTTGGTCCAAGATTCCAATTCTGAATTAGTAGTTGATTCTCTTTTTTATAAGGACCTAAAATCGGTACTCCTTCAACAGTGACGAAATTTAAAGGTATTCTTTTAAAATCTTTTGGCGATGCTTCATTTCTATGAGAGTCACCATATAAGATTTCTTCGTAATAATAGGTAGAAAATGTAGGATTGAGGAGATAGTTACCTTCCCTTTTTAAAAATATTTTTTGCGTATCATTTTCAATGGCAAATTGATTATAACCAGCATCTAAATATTTGGTAATTGTTTGCTGACTTTCCAAAGTTATTTGTTCCTCATTAATACTAAAAGAGATGGGCGCATTAGTCGGGTTGTCTAATAGCACTTGAGTTTGGTCAACTTTATTAAATAAAGTAGATAATATAAAACCAGCAGAGATAATTATCAATATTCCTATAAACCAAGAAATTGGTTGATCTTTTTGATTTTTTTCCTCGATAGCAATAGGTGGACCAATGGGAATGTCTATTTCTTCACCTCTTGATTTTAAAATTTCTGCTGCTGCTTGCCTAGCTGCTGGAATGTATTGTTTTGAATTCTCGATGATGGCATGTAGTTTCTCCTCATCATATTTTTCATACCTTTTCTTAAAGTCAGATTTATCCATATTTTTAAATGCTGAAAGTTTTATGTTAGTTGTAGAGCAATGCTGCAAAAATTAAAAGATATGTAATTCTCGCATCACAAATTTTTTATGCCAATATAGGGCTGTTAAGAGAAAATCTTATGATTACAAGGGATTTTTTGTTTACCAACACAAAAAGCGACTAGAATTAGGATATTCTAGCCGCTTTTTATTATTATTTTCTTTGGTATTTAATAAAACTATTTCC
>CAYMSC010000307.1:0-7934 GCA_964392805.1 uncultured Saprospiraceae bacterium | reverse complement strand
TAATAAAAAATTTCCTGCGGTCAAAAGGCTTATTATTTGGCCTATTGATACTCTTTGTCACAGGTTTAGTGAGTCTGCACATTGGCAAAATTTTCTTAGAAAGACAGGCGACTATTGTAGAAAAAACTGCAGTCCATCAAAAGGAAAACCACCAACAAAACATTGATTATGATTACAATGACATTGGATTGTTGTTGTATTATATTCGTTTTGGCATCGCCAATGAAACACCCGCTTTGGCTGGTTTGGCGATTGGACATCGAGACATTCAATCGAGTGTCAAAAGTGTGAATATCCGTAATTTAGAAGAGCAAAAACACTCGACAAAATTACTCAACCCTTTTTACCAATTATTGGGCAATATGGATTTTAGTTTTGTCCTAATTTACCTATTTCCCTTAATCATTATAGCCTTCTGTTTTAACCTGTTATCCGAAGAAAAAGAAAGTGGTACTTGGAAACTAGTCCTTAGTCAGTCCGAAAATCCACAGCGAGTGTTGCAGACCAAGTTAGGAATTCGCATAATGAGTGTTTTATTGCCTTTAATTCTGTTATTAATTATTGGACAATTTTATTTAAAAATTCCATTAGATGCTGCTTTTACTGCCTTTAGTCTTACCGCCATTTTTTATGTGCTTTTCTGGTTTGCTTTGACTTGGTGGGTGATTAGTTTACAAAAATCTTCGGCACAAAATGCGCTCATTTTATTGTTGACTTGGGTATTATTGACGATAGTTATTCCCGCTTCTGTCAATGCACTGGTCATTAATTTATACCCTGTGCCCGAGGCGTACAGTACGGTGGTGGAAAGTCGAGATGGTTATCATACCAAATGGGATTTACCCAAAGAACCAACCATTAAAAAATTTACCGACCACTATCCCCAATTTGTCAAATATAAACATCCTGAGGGTCAAAGTTTTGGCTGGTTTTGGTACTTCGCTATGCAACAATTGGGAGATGATGCAGCAGCAGAGTCGGCCAAAGCCATGAAAGCCAAATTACAACAACGCAATAATTTTAGCCAAACCATAGGCTACTTTTTTCCAAGTATGCATGCGCAATTATCCGTTAATGCGCTTAGTCGGTCAGACATGACCAATTATCTAAACTTCCTTAATCAACTAGAAGCTTTTCACGAGGCAAAACGATTGCATTTCTATCCTAAAATTTTTGATGATTTGCCAATTGGGGATGAAAAATGGGCAGATTTGAAACTGGAATATTATCAAGATAACCGAGAGATTAATTGGTTAAAAGGCTTAGTTCCATTAATGATATGGAGTCTATTACTATTAATTTTTGCAAGGCGAAATTGGTGAATTAATTTGACAGGTACAGATAAATTTTGACTAAGTCCTAGCGGGACGACATATCGTAGCATAGGGTGCAAACCCTATGTGGAAATTAGAGAAAAAACAGCCTAAAAGTCCTGAAGGGACGACATATAAAAAATAACGTAGATATGTTTTGCTAGTCTTTTATGCCTCTGGGCATGGGCAAACCCAGCTTTCAGGGCTTTAGGAATAAATGTGGCTTGCTTAATTCCCTAGGACTTGCTTCCTAGGCTAGAATATTTCGCCTTTTCAAGGCTTTAAAGGCATATATTGTTTTTTACATATATCACATTGATTAGTACCAAAGATAACTTATATAAAAGCATTGGATGTCAAACTAATGATTAATCAAAAAAATAATTGCAACAATGTTGCATTTGTACGAAATTGACTATCTTGCAATAATGTTGCATTTAAAACACCAAGACAAGGATATTTATTTTTTAACCAAAAATTTTTTAAAAATGATTAAGAAAGAACAAGTAGAAGCCGCACAAAACGAATGGGGTGCAGGCATCGTTAAAATTGGCGCATTAATGGACACCAGAGCCGAATGTGAAGCTTTCACTAGCAAATTCCTCGATAAATTGTATGCTTTTGGTAAAGGGGTAGTTTTATTTAAACCAACCAAGGCAGCAGCTGAACAATTTAGACCTACTAAACCAAAAGCATTATCCTATTTCATTGCAGGGGAAGACCGTGCTTGTGAAGAAGATAAAGGGTTTGCCATTGCTCCTTATACCAACGTTAGATTTGAAAATACGGACATTATCTTAGAAGAAAATCGGGCTATTGCGATGGGCAACTACTATTTCACCGACTTAGAAGGTGCAGAAGCAAAAGTAGAATACACCTTTGGTTATCAATTGGTTGATGGGGAATTAAAGATTGATGTACATCATTCATCTTTTCCTTATAATCCAAACCCCAATCCTCTTGCGTAATGAATAGTTTATTGCATTTTATATGTCCAACAGATTGTCTTGAAACCATTATAAATGGTAAATTCAGACAAGAAAATTATTATTTCAGTTCCCTTGGTAACTCTGTCTCTTTTAACAAAAATGTACTAAAGGAAACACGAAAATTAATCCGAGAAAAAAATATTAGAGAAATCTCTTTTGTTTTGTCTAGTGATAATCGCATTGTAATGGATGCTTATGGCAATCAAGATTTTTCAAATATAAGAGGATTGAATAAATTTTATACCAAAGTGATAGAACAAAAGGAACAGGTAGAGACCTTATGGCAGACCTGGAATCCCAAATCTTTAATGCTTTCCTATTATCTGAATGATAAAATAAAGGAATTGAGAGCGGGCTTACATGATATGACCGACAATCAATTTAAAATAAGCGGTAAAATTTATGACAAACAGCAAAATATTTTTAGGGAGATATATCCTGATGTGATTTGCATGGAATACTCGAATTTTAATTGAGGAGATTTTACTTATTTACTGATGTTACGCACAAGCACCAAAGGTGCGACATATATTAACATGGGGCGAAGCCCCATACACCCGAGGCGGAAGAGTACGGTATTAGTTCTTTTGTTTTTCGGAGTAAAAAACCATTCCATCCTACTCGATTCTGGTCCTACATTCAAGGAATGTTTCCCGCCACTATTATTCGTAGCAAAGGAATGTTTTGGTTGGCCTCTCGCCCCGAACAAGCCTTAATTTGGGGACAAGCAGGTGGTTCGTTAAAAGCGGATAGTGCTGGAGTTTGGTGGGATAGTATGCCTTATAGGGAACGTACTCGGTACTTAGCTTTTGTGGAGAATCAGCAAGAAATAGAATCTGACTGGAGTGCCACTTTTGGTGACCGAAAAAATGAAATTGTTTTCATTGGACAAGACTTGGATAAAGTTGAAATTACAGCAGAGTTGGAGGCGTGTTTATTAACAGCAGAAGAACTCAAAACGGAACGATGGAAAGAAGGTTATGCGGACAATTGGCCAGTAGAGAGAACTTACGCATTAAATAATTGAGCAAGAAAATAGCATTGAACTAAAATTATGCTAACTACTCAGGTGTCAGAAACGAGGAATCAGGTGTCAGATGGAACTAAAATGGCTAAAATTAAAGTAATCGAAGCATTAAATAGTAGCATTCGTTAAATTTAAAGAACAAATAATTCTAATTTGCAGGGACTTCTGACACCTGACTACTGAAATCTGACACTTGAGTAGTTACAAATTATGAAAAAATGAATATTCGGACATTAATTCCATCCTCCACAAACAGTAAATCTGACCTTTTTGGTGTCTTTTCCAGCAGCCTATGTATGGTACATTGCTTAGCGACTCCCTTAATTTTTGTAGTACAAGCCAGTTCAGTTCGTTGTAGTGAAATCGGTCCTTTGTGGTGGCGCACCTTGGACTATTTGTTCTTAGTTATTTCCATTGCTGCCATTTATCATTCTGCCAAGACTACTTCGCTTAGTTGGATGCCGAAAGCAATGTATGCTAGTTGGGGAATACTGGCATTTTTGATTTTCAACGAAGGACTAAACTTCTTGCCTATTCCGCATGTTTTGATTTATCTACCTGCATTTAGTTTAGTTTTCCTACATTTGTATAATCAGAAATATTGTCGATGTGAACCGAAAGAATGTTGTATCACAGAGCAAGCAATTTAGAAAAGGAACGCTACATAGAAGTATTATGATTAAAATAAAAGATTTATCCTATAAATATCCTGATGGGCCATTAATTAAGTTTCCTGATTTTGAAGTTAAAGCAGGAGCATCTCTTTTGGTATTAGGAGAATCAGGTTGTGGTAAAACCACTTTATTGCATTTGTTGGCTGGAATATTACAACCATCCACTGGTGAAATATGGGTCAATAATACGCCCCTTTCAAAAATTGGCAATGCCAAAATGGACCAGTTTCGAGGGGAACATATTGGCTTAGTTTATCAAAAAAATTATTTTATTGAATCCCTTTCGGTTTTAGACAATCTCATAATCTCTCCCTATATTACTAAAAAGAACAGAATAAAAACGATTGCCAAACGATTAGGTATTCTCAAGGTCTTAAATCGTTATCCTAAACAGTTGAGTATTGGGCAGCAACAACGAGCTTGTATTGCCCGTGCAGTAATGAATCTTCCTAAATTATTATTGGCTGATGAACCAACAAGTGCTTTGGATTTCAACAATTGTCTAAATGTTATCACCTTATTATTAGATGAAGCATTAGCTAATAAGTCAGCATTGGTAATTGTTACCCATGACGAACGACTGAAAGGAGAAGTTGACAATAGCATTGAATTATTTCCAATCACCACTCAAACGTATTAGCAGATGATTGCAAAAATTGCTTGGAAAAATATCATACACAAACCGCTAAATACTGCTTTGTGTATCAGTCTTTTGACTTTTGGTGTTGGAATCATTACCTTATTGTTTTTGATGCAACATCAATTAGAAGAGAAATTTAGACGAGATTTACAGCATATTGATTTAGTGGTCGGTGCAAAAGGCAATCCGCTACAATTGGTGCTTTCTGCCATTTATCATTTAGATACCCCTACGGGAAATATTAGTCTAGCAGAGGCTCGAGAAATAATGGACCATCCAATGGTGGAGGAAGCAATTCCTTTGGCTTATGGCGACGTTTATCAGAGTTATCGTATTCTGGGGACCACCGATAACTATATAAAAAAATATGATGCTCCAATCCAAGAAGGACGAGTATTTACGAACAAAATGGAAATTACCTTAGGGGCAGAGGTAGCAAAGCGAACCGATTTAAAGGTAGGTTCTATTTTTTTTGGCACACATGGAAAAACAAAAGTAGGCGGACATATCCATGATAAGTACCCCTACACGGTGGTTGGCATCTTGGAAAAGACCAATACCGTTTTAGATAATTTGTTACTGACCAATTTAGAAAGTGTGTGGCAAGTTCATGCCAATCATCCTGAAATTACTATACCGATTGATACCGTACATGCTACGACCCTAGACCTCAAACATGAATATCACGACCATAAAAATCACAACCACAATGACCACCTTCATCAGCCCATTATTATTGCTGATAGCATGGATATCACGGCTATTTTATTAAAATATAAAACTAAAAATTCTGTATTGAGTATGCCGGGGCTCATTAACGAGGAAACCAATATGCAAGCGGTATTACCAGCTTTAGAAATCAATCGATTATTCCACATGATAGGAGTTGGAGTAACTACGCTACAATTGATTGCAGGCGGTATCATGTTGATGGCTGGATTTAGTGTCTTTTTTGTGCTTTACAATCGTTTAAAAGAGCGAAGGTACGAATTGGCGCTCTTGCGTACAGTTGGTTATAAACAAATACATTTATTTGCTTTATTAGTTTTTGAAGGTATTATTTTGGCGTTTTTAGGATATATTTTAGGTTGGGGACTGAGTCGTCTGGGCTTGCGCTTTGTGAATCGACAGGCACAACATGATTTTAATTGGCAATTTGATAGTGGATTAGTGGTAGGGGAAGGAGTTTTACTATTCATCACTTTTGGTGTTTGCATTATAGCAGCCTTAATTCCCGCTTGGCAGGCGATGCGTATGAATGTATCTGCTACTTTATCAGAAAAATAAATAGCAAGTAGCTTAAACGACTGGTCGAAGCTACGTTAATTTTATCTTATTGTAGATGTTAGGGAAAACGAAAAATATTACCTACACAAAAAGGAAAACGACCTAGAGCAAATCAAGTAAAGAAACCATTTAATCCGTATAATCCGTGTTCCAATCCTCCTAGCTAAGCTGCATAGGTAATTTTTTACTAAATCGCTTAAAAATATCAAATGGCAGAAAAATTAGAAAACAGCACCAGACCAGTAACAATCCTAACAGGCTTTTTGGGCGCTGGAAAAACAACCTATCTAAATCACTTGCTAACTAACAAACCTAATACTCGCTTTGCCATTATCGAAAACGAATATGGTGAACAAAGTATTGATAGTGAGTTGATTATTCGAGCTGAAAATGATATTGTAGAGTTGAATAATGGTTGTCTTTGTTGTACACTCAATGATAATTTATACGATATTTTAAATACCCTTTTTGACCGCCGAGCCGAATACGACGAGATTATTATCGAGGCAACGGGGGTGGCTGACCCTAGAGGATTGGCTGAACCTTTTATCATCCACAACTCCATCAAAAAGCAATTTCCACTTACAGGAGTTATCTGCTTGGTAGATGCAGAATTAGTGGAAGACCAACTCCAAGAAACCGAAGAGGCCATTCATCAAATTACTTTTAGCGATGTGCTTTTGGTCAATAAAACGGATTTGGTCAATGAACAATATCTTAGTGAATTAAACCAACGATTGCGACAATTAAACCCACTGGCAAAAGTTGTTTTTGGTAATCAAAATGCTTTTCCAGTCATTGGAAAAATTGAACGGGATGGGGAATTGGATGCCATATTTGACCAATCAAAACACCCTTCTGATACTAATTTTCCTGTTCAAAAACCACATCATCACCATCATCACGAACATACCAAAGTGGTATCCCATACCATTGTTTTTGACCAACCTTTTGAGGAACAAAAATTGCGACATCGTTTGATGGTCTATTTGACTTTTCAATCGAAAGGCTTATACCGCATGAAAGGGCTAATTTGGGTGAATGAATCAGCCGACCAATATTTATTACAATCTGTTGGTAAACAATTAAACATTTCCCAAAAACGACCTTGGCAACCAACTGAAAAACGACAAAGTATGATTGTTTTTATAGGAAAGGATATTCAACGAAAAGGTTTAGAGAAGATGCTGAGGCAATGTTTGGCTGCTCTCGAAACCCGCTCAAATTCGACCGCTTGAAGGCATTCAGATGAGTACTGTATAATTCAGTGTAAAATAATTTAGTCTAACTATTTAAACAAGATTAGTTTTAGATTATGGGGATTATAAGAAAAACAAAATCAGTCAAGATGCTGCTCAATATATTTGAACAAACCAATGATGCTATCGCAATGGCAGATTTATTAGAAAGACTTAGTGAAAAAATGAACAAAAGCACGGTTTATCGTATCTTAGAACGCCTAATAGAAGAGGGAATAGTGCACTATTTTATTGGAAAAGATGGGTTGAGGTGGTATGCTAAATCCAAAGCTTGTTCGAGTGACCATCAATTGAATGCTCATCCCCATTTTCAGTGTAAGTCTTGTGGTAAGGCCGAATGTTTAGCTATTGATGCAATGATTCCAGCCGTTTCCAATTATCAAGTAGATGCAGCGGCGGTATTGTTGATTGGTGTATGTAAAGACTGTCTTTCATAGCCTCATTTGGGTTTGGAGTGGAACACTTTAATTACCGCCTTGGCATGTTATTGATATCGGTTCTGACTACTATTTTACCAATCTTAAAAACCTTAATTATAAACCCAGTCAAAGTACTAAAACGTGATTGATAAATATCATGAAATACAACAAAGAAAAAATAAACCACTATTTTATATTCGGCTTTTCAAATAAAAATCGTGACGCTCAGTGATTAATTATACTTGAAACCGCATAAAAAAATGATTATCAGAATTAGAAGTCAGACCGTTTATTTCATAAACTGTCAGAAGTCAGATGACTTAGGA
>CAYMSC010000306.1:0-7946 GCA_964392805.1 uncultured Saprospiraceae bacterium | reverse complement strand
TGACTTCTGACTTCTAAATTAATTTTCACAAATTTATCCCGTTTCTAGTATATGTCAGACTTTCTGATAAAAAAATCTTATTCTACCAACGTACATCGATTTAAAACCACCTCCATTAACATCCCTGTACAATGTCCTTTGACGGTAATATTATCCCCAACTTTTTTCCCTTGTATTTTTTTAGTCTCTCCCAATTCCATCGTGCATAATACGCCAGCTTCTTTTTCTCCAGTGGTTAGTAAAAAAACAGTTGCACCTTGTTGGTCTTGGGAAATTTCAAAAATAGACCCGTTTACTTCCATTACTTGATTGATGAACTTTTTGTTGGCGACGTCTTGGTTTTCCGAATATTCTTGGAAAAGTTCGGTCGCAGATAAGCTGAAATCTGCTGGTTTGGATTTAACACTTGCTTTTGGGGCATTCCATATAGTTAATGCGCCAAAAAAAATAGCTAAGGTGATAGCGATTAAGGCATAAAGAAGGTATTGCTTAGTCTTGCTCATATTGTGGTGGCTTAGGGCAGGGCATAGGGCGAAGAAGTGGACAATTCACTGCCCTATGCTTTTCGCTTTATGCGCTTCTACCTCGCTTTGTAGGTCATTTTTAAATTTACGGCTACGGTTTTTGAAATCCCTAGCTTATTTACATCTACGGCTACAACGGATGGGAGTTTCTCTTTCATTAATTGATTAGCTTTTTCTACACTACCATCTTCTATGATTAGATTAAAATTAGAAGTCGCTTCGATAGACCCATTTGGGTTAATTTTTATTTTACCAACGGCACTCGTTACTCTTTTTTCGTCCCAAATATATAAAACACCATTGACAGTAATGGTATGTTCGCCTGGTTTATCAAAATTAATACGGTGTATATCTTGAACTTTACCTACAAATTTTATATTTGGATGAGCCGAAACATCGACCATTTTGCTATTAAATAATTGGTCGGCAGCGCCTAATTTAAATTCAAAAGATTTTAATAAACCGAGAAAATCTATATTACCTGTTGCTACATCAAATACAGAGACTACTTGATAATTATCCGCTTCTATATCAGTAAACCGATTGGTGGATTTGACATTGATATGTGCCGTTCTAGTAAGATATTTTTGTTGACTAAATGCCATCGTTGTTATCAATAGTAGAGAACAACATAACAATAGTCGATATAGTGGATTTATATTATTAGGCATTGCTTTTTTTAATGCTTGGTTCATGAATTATATATTGGATTACAAATCTTAGAAACTTTGAAAAAATAAATTTACCAATTTTGAAATAATACTTATGCTATCAAAGAGTGATTTTTTACAAAGGAACGCGATAAAAATAAATGGAGATTCTCGTCGGACGATTAGTTAAATAAACGATTCATTTTAAGTGTTTTAGCTAATCGTTCGACTTTAAAGAATCTACATTTATTTTTATCTTACTACAAAGATACTGCTTTGCTAATAAATTAAATGTGAACTATTTATTAAAGACTCCTAAAAAAAAGTAAGCTTTTTAACATTTTTCTTTAACGAATTTTTTTCCTTTAGTTCCGATTCTGTTATGGAGATTTAATAAAAAAGACTAATTTATTTTTACAAATTTCCTCATTTGGGAACTCTGAAAAAATAAATTTACTATTATTAGCGTATCAAATTTTCTTTTCGTCACTTGAGAACATTCTATACTATTTCGACGTAATGTTTACTTTTGTGGTTACTTTCATATCACACTTTAGCAAAATTTTAATAGTTGGGTGATGAGCGAAGGACAAAGGGCAAAGGGTAGAGGACTACCCAAAACCTTATGCCCTATGCCCTTCGCTCTTCGCAAACCAGATAACATGTCTTTCAATCTTTATTCTAAAAGCACTCAACGAGACTTGCCTGCTATTCCACGGGATGCTAGTTTGAACGAAGCCAGTAATTATTTACCAAGCCAAGGCTTAATTGATGCAGTCAATGTAGCTTTAACTTTAGGTTTACCTTTGCTCTTAACGGGCGAACCGGGTACTGGTAAAACACGTTTGGCACATCACATTGCGCATATCTTTAAATTGGGTAAACCCTTGATTTTTAATGCGCAAACGAGTTCTACGGTGAAAGATATTTTTTATAAGTATGATGCTTTAGGACATTTTCAATATAGCCAAACGAGTAAAGAGGTATTGACTACAGAAGCGATTGAATCTCGTTTTATTAGGTATCAAGGACTTGGTAAAGCGATTAAAGAAGACCAGCAATTTGTGGTATTGATTGATGAAATTGATAAAGCCCCACGAGATTTGCCTAATGATATTTTGGCAGCTTTAGAAGATTTAGCGTTTAATGTTCCCGAAGTAGGAAAAGCCTATAGAGCTTCGGAAGCCAATAAGCCAATTATCATTATGACTTCTAATTCTGAGAAAAATTTGCCCGATGCTTTTTTGCGTAGAGTGGCTTTCTATCATATTCCTTTCCCCAATGGTGCCGAATTATTGGCAATTTTACAGACCAAAACTAAAGGGGTATCCACTGCCAATTTGGAAGCAGTCATCAGTCATTTTGAAAATATTCGAGCAACCGCCGATTTACGAAAAAAACCTGCTACTGCCGAATTAATTCACTGGGCTTTGCTGTTACAAAAACTCAAATTTGATACCAATAAACTAAATACTTTAGAAAAATTGTCCGATACAGAACGCCAACAATTAACTATGTCCTATGCTGTTTTAGCAAAAACGAAAGAGGATATGGCTAAGTTGAAAGGCAGTTTGCAGTAGGCAGTATTACAGTGGGCAGTAGGCAGTGGTTGCGAGTGGAAGCTCAATAGAGCTTGAAGTTTAGAAATATTTAGGAACACTGGGCAGTTTGCAGTAGGCAGTGTGTCATTCAAAATTCAACATTCAACATTCAACATTCAACAAAAAAATATCAATTTTTTGCAGCCTTTTTAAGTAGGCTAGAAACGGAAGGATTTACTTTCGGTACGGAGCAATATTTGCAATGGCAAAAAATGTTAGCGCGATTGCCTGCGGATAAATCTTTGGCAGAACTTAAAACATTGCTTGTTCCATTAGTCGCAGCAAATGAGGAAGAGCAAGCGTTGGCTTATCAGATTTATGAGGAATGTCAAGCCGAGGTGGAAGCTATCAATGAAGCGGAGACGTCAACTTCAAAAACAGCGACGGATTGGATTAGGCGTATTTTACCTTGGTTATTATTGTTGATTGGCAGCTATGCAGTCTACCGATATTTCTCTCCAAGTCAAGCGGCTAAAAAAGAATTAACGGAAGTAATTGACGCCTCTTATTTGCAACTTCGGCCAAACGAAACGAAATCTGTTTGTATTAAACAAAATAAATTAGGTGCTCGACCCAAAATGGCACAAACGAAAGTGACTAACCTTTCGGAGCTTGATAGTCATTTAGGTACTTATAAACTAGATGGTATTTGTTTGGAATATACAGCGAAAGATACGGTTGGGACAGATACTTTTAGTGTGCAATTGACGGATATTAATGGAGGGATATGGCAGACCGAATATTTTGTGACCATTCGAAGTGTACCCTTAGATACCATTGTTCGACAGGTGTTACAGAAAAAAGTACGACCTGTTACCACTCCTTTGTTTTCTGCTAAAGAATTACCTTTTCCTAATGATATTCGAGATTTAGCAATACCACCATTAACAGCATTAGAGAAATTTTATCAAGAAAATGCCAAGCTGATAAAAATCTTATTGATTACTTTATTTACGGCTTTATTGGTTAAAATACTTTTGGCAAGAGACGAAAAACGAAAAAAATTAATTGCTCAACCTCAAAATGCGACTCAAGTGTCTCCGATATTTGGTTTGCCGAAAGCCTTGTTGGAAACCATCCGCTCAGGAGAAGTGTTTTTCCGTTTGTTGAATAAATTTAGACAACGAACGCCTGATGATTTTGAACGTTTAAATATTCCAAAAACAATTAACCATACCATTAAAAATGCAGGGATGGTTAATTTTCAATATGAAACACCCACTCGTCCTGCGGAATATTTATTATTGATTGATGCCCCTCAAGCAAATTCCCATTTAGCGCAGTTATTTGATTTGATTCACGAATACTTTCAGGAAAATGAAGTTCATTTTGAACGATTTTATTGGAATGCCCAATCGAGACTTTGTTTTAATGAAAAAAATAAAAAAGGCTTGAAGCCTGTTGCTTTGCAAGCGCAATTTTTTCAATCTAAATTATTAGTGTTATCAAATACTGATTTTTCAACGAATAATACTATAGCTGCTTGGCAAAAGCCGTTTAAAAATTGGCAAGAATCAGCCGTTTTACTACCATTGGTTACTTTTAATAAAGCGAGTCAATTTTTTGGTAAACAAAAGAATTTTACACCAATTCCTGCAACGATTGAAGGCTTAAATTTTTTATTAGAAAGTAAGGACGTAACGAGTAGAAGTGGGGCATTGAAAAAAAATGACATTGCTGAAATTTTTGATAAATTGAATACTTCGGAGTCTTCAGATAATAAGGAGAACAGTGACCAAATCATTTCAGTTTTAGAAAAAAAATATTCCCCATCCGTAGTACCTTGGATAGCAGCATGCGCGATTTACCCTAGTTTGCATTGGAATTTAACCTTGCGTCTAGGACAAATGGTAGCGGATGCACAAGGGGAAGCAGACCTTTTAGCGATTGAAAATTTATTTGAGATTGCTAATCTACCTTGGTTTGTGAAAGGAGAAATACCTACGCCGATTAGGGAAACATTGATTGAATTTTTACAAACAAAACATCCAGATTTATATACCGCTTTAACAACCGAAGTTAATCGACTTTTTGAAGACGGCGCTACTTTTGATAATCCAGCGGCAGCCTCAGACAAAGAGGTAATTATCGGTTTAAATGATTTATTACCCAAAGAACAGGACGTTGCTACGGCTGCCCAACAGATAACAGGAAACAACAATATTCCTGTAATTGAAAAGTTGACGCGCAAAAAACAATTAGTAGACTTTTTGATTCCAAATGAATGGCGGCAATTTTTGCAAAAATTAGGTTTCCCTAATTTGGGGATGCAAGATTTTTGGAAAGATGTATTGCTACTTTTATTACCACTTTGGCTATTATTTTCTGGTTTCATATGGAATTTACCTGAGAAATGGGACAATTGCCAAGGCGAAATTATTCCTTATGTTTACGAAGGAGAAACGCTTTCCCTCTGTATTGACCAACCACAAGACCGTGTTTTACTCAACGAATACTACGCCAGAGATGCCATCAAAGCAGAAAATGCCACGGTAGTTGATAGCATAGCAAAGCTGGTAGAAAAGTCTTTAGGTACAGGTATTTATGATGCCGTTTTATCAAGAGATGAGTCGGATGTCGCTCCTTTGCGAAAAGCAGTCAAAGCCTTCTTTGGAAATATTGGGACGACCTATTATAATCGAGGGGTTCAGTTATTTGATAAAAGTGGCGAAGTAGAAGAAGATGCAGAGGCAAAAGCAGCATTGCGAGATGAAGTTTGTTATAATTTTGACCGAGCGGTGATGTTTGATAGTTTAGATGTAACCTTACAAAAAGCGGTCCGATGGTGTTTGAAAAATCAGATAAAATCCGTCAGTTTGCAAGGACAAGTTTTAAATCCGACGACCCAACGACCTGTCGCCAATGCAAAAATTACGTATTTGGGACAATCTGCTGCGACTAATTCGTCTGGACAATTTGCCTTGAGTATTGCTAAGAAATCTATTGACGAACAGAAGGTGGCTTTAAATATTCGACGGATTGATTATTTATCTCGGGTGGATAGTTTTGATTTACAAAAAGTAGATAGAGAAACCTATTCGCTAATTGCCCCCATTTATTTGACACCAGAAGAAAAGGAAGTAGTAAAATATAAGATTGATGGGGAAGTGAAAGATAAAGCAACAGGGAAAAAAGTATTTGGGCAAGTTAATGTTTACATCAATAAGCAATTGGAAGGCACGGTAGAGAATGGACAATTTACGTTTGAGTTGACAGATGAATCCATAATAGATGACAAAATTAATATTCGATTTGTTGGTGATTATTATGAGCCCTTAGAGCAAATTTTAGATTTGAATAACCATAAAGCAGTTAATTTAAAGGTAGATTTGACGGCATTGCCCAAAGAATTTGTCGATGTGGTTGGTTCACCTGATATTACTGCCGCAGCCGACGGAGCAGAAGCATTCGATTCCTTAGATTATTTATTGACAACGATTATGGAAACTAGGGAATCTTTCACGCCTTTTAGTTTTGAAACGCCTATTCCTAAAATGGAATTAATTCCCGCAGATACTTTTATAATGGGAGATGTCTTGGGAGATAATGTAAGTCTCAAGGAAACACCCCATACGGTATCTTTAAACAGTTATTATTTAGGAACTTATGAGGTGACTTATGAAGAATATGACCGTTTTACGAAAGCAAAAAGAGTCCAACGAGCATCAGATAATGGGTGGGGGAGAGACCAACAACCAGTTGTTAATATTAGTTGGTATGAAGCTATTGAATATTGTAATTGGCTGAGTTCGGAGCATGGATATGAACCTGTTTACACGATTGACAAAACGGAAAAAGCGGAAACCAATCAGAACAAGCAAGATACTTTAAAATGGATGGTTACGCCGAAATGGGAAGCTAGTGGCTATCGGTTGCCAACCGAAGCAGAATGGGAATATGCGGCTCGTCAAGGTGGCCAAAAAGTTCGGTTTGGTAATGGTTTAAATCAAACAAATCCTGACCAAATTAATTTTAATGGGACTTCTTCCGATAATCCACCATATATAGCTGCGGGAGCCGACCGAGGACAAACGATACCTGTTGGAAGTTTTGCCGCTAATACTTTAGCCTTATACGATATGAGTGGTAATGTAAAAGAATGGTGTTGGGACTGGTTAGGAGATTACGAAAAAGCCCCTTTATCTGCTAATCCCCAAGGTGTAGAAACAGGCATCTTAAAAGTTATTCGAGGCGGCGGTTATGACCTTTATGGAAATGCTGCTCGGACAACGGCACGTTTGGGAACAGACCCTATGTTGAAAAAAGGGATGGGCTTTCGACTTTGTCGGAGCGCTAATTAACTGGTAGCAAAGCCTTTAAACTAGATTATCGATTAACACCTCTAGGTTTATTGTATTTTTATTGCATTTCTTACCGACAAGCAGTAATATTGAGCTTTGATAAAATTTATGATAAATTCCCTTAGTATATTGATTCCCGCTTATAATGAAGCGAACACGATTGTTGCTATTCTTGATAGAGTACTCGAAGTAGAACTGGTTGATGATATTACTAAGGAAATTATAGTCATAGATGATTGTTCTTCTGATGGGACTTTTGCATTGGTACAGGCTTATATAGAAGAACATCCACAAGCAGCGATTCGCTTAGAACATCACGAAAAAAATAAAGGAAAAGGCGCAGCTATTCATACAGGTATTAAAGCAGCAACGGGAGATTATTTGATTGTCCAAGACGCTGATTTGGAATACGATCCTACGGAATTTAATGATTTATTTAAGCCCATTTTTTATGATAATGCCGATGTAGTTTATGGGTCTCGTTTTATGGGGAGCAACCCACATCGGATTTTATTTTTTTGGCATACTATCGGCAATCGCATCCTAACTTTTTTATCTAATATGTTGACCAACTTAAACTTGACGGACATGGAAACCTGTTATAAATTATTTCGGTCTGATATTATCAAAAAAATTCACCTCAAAGAAAATCGCTTTGGTTTTGAACCCGAAGTAACTGCTAAAATTGCTCGCATTCCGGGCATTAAAATTTATGAAGTTGGTATTTCCTATTATGGACGAACCTACGAAGAAGGAAAGAAAATTAACTGGAAAGATGGATTTCGGGCGATTTACTGTATTTTGAGATATAATTTGTTTCGATAGGGGTAGAAAGGTATAGGGGTGGTTTAAAGGGCCTCATTCCCTCAT
>CAYMSC010000305.1:0-7983 GCA_964392805.1 uncultured Saprospiraceae bacterium | reverse complement strand
CTAAAGGAAAAAAGGAGTTAATTTTTCTCCAAATCACTAAATGAGATTAACTACTTCTATATCATACCTTACTTTGTTTTTAGAAGAAAAGTCATTACTTTTAGAAAAGTATCGGAAAACAAATCTAAATATTAAATAATGAGTATTAACTTAGAGAAAAGAAAATTAGCTATTGTAGAACGGCTATCTGAAACAGAAGATATGGCTGTTATCTTACAAATAGAAAATCTTCTGAATCATAATGTAAATTTTTGGGATACATTATCAGCAGAGGAGAAAAAAAATATTCATAAAGGAATAGCAGATTTGGAGGCAGGGAAAAGAGTTCCTTACAAAAAATTAAGGGATAAATACTGAAAAATATGATGCCAGTTTATCTTTCCCAGAATGCTTATGACCAATTACAAAACATTATCTTTTATTTAGAAAATAACTGGTCTATTAAAGTTAGAGATAATTTCCTCTCCAAACTAGATTCTATTTTTGAAACTATTGCTACTTTTCCGTATTCTTTTCCAGAATCAAACAAAATACTAGGATTAAGAAAATGTGTAGTATCTAAACAGGTGACTGCCTTCTATCGTGTTGATGAAGTAAGAAAAGAAATAGAAATAATAGCCGTAATTGATAATCGACAAAAACTAGACTTTTGATAAATTTTATGTTTCCTGCTAACTATTCACACCAAATCACTAGATGAAATTAACCATCTACATATCTTTTTTTCTTTTCCTTTTTTGTTCATCCCCAAGATGTCTTGGCCAAGGTGCAACTATTCAATATGAACAAGAAGAATTGACCATTAATCCTATTGACCAAAAAGATTGGGACAAAGCAACAAAAGGATTAAATTATGGGGAAGGTAAATTTGTTCCTCCTCCAAAAACAGAGAAAGTCAATCTTGATTTTTTAGCCACGATTTTTAAAATAATTGCCATTTTAGCAGTAGTAGTAGCTATTGTATTTCTATTGCGCTATTTTGTAGGCATTCAAAGCTTGAAAAGAACTACGAATAAAAAATTTGACCCGAATGCAAAAATTGACACGCAAGCCATAGCGGAACATATCCACGAATTTGATTTACCCACACTCATTCAGCAAGCTATTGTTCAAAAAGACTTTACGGTAGCAACTCGATTATATTATCTGTTGACCATCAAAACCCTATCGGATAAAAATTTGATTCAATGGAAAAAAAATAAAACCAATCGCAATTACTTAAACGAATTGTCTACGCTTGATATAAAAAATCAATTTGGCCAATTAACAAATATTTTTGAACGGGTTTGGTATGGAGAAGTCGCTGTTAATGAAGCTATCTTTAGCGAGATTGAAGGACAATTTAAAGGATTCACCAATAAATTATAACTGTTCAGAAATAGAGCGTTAGATTAAAAACTGATATTATTTATTTTAATAATACATCTAAAATCCGTTGGGGAAACTAATCCGTTGGGAAAAAAATATGCCCAACGGATTAGCTTCCCACAGTTTACTCCGATTTTATCGGAGGATAATTATCAATTATTTATCTGATTATCTAAAAGAGAATAGTGCAGTTGGCAGTCTGCAGTTGATACATTTGTTTAACAACCCAACTTTTAACGACATTGGAAACTACAGAGCAAAAAAAAGGCTGGATAGTACTAGGCATAGCAGCCCTGCTATTACTAGGTTTCTTTGTGTATCAATATAGCGACCAATTTAAATCGCATGATTGGCGCATGAGTCTCGATGAAGAGAGCAAAGAACCCTATGGGACACAAATCATCAAAGCCGTCTTAGAAAATGGGGTTGCTCAAGATTCATTCATTCATTTAGAAAAAAAGATTGGCACTAGCCTACCTGAAAATACAGTAGGGAATAGTAATTTTGTCTTCATTGGAGAAGCCTTATTATTAGATACGGCTGATGTAGCCCGCCTTTTAGCCTTTGTCGAAAATGGGAATACTGTTTTTATTTCTAGTCTAACCATTCCCGATTTGTTGATGGAAGAAGTTTATTTTAATGCCTGTGATACCAGCTATTGGGAAGATTACGGGACCTATTATGATACGGCAGTAATTACCAATTTTGTTCATCCCGATTTGCGAGCAACAGCGCACTTCTCTTTTCCCTATGTTCGACAAAATAAAATCCATCATTTTTATTGGCAAAAGATTGAACAGTATCTTTTTTGTGAAGCCGAGAATTATCCTATTGTCATTAGTCAGAGTCCAGACTCCATCGTAGATATGGCAAGGTTTCCCTATGGTAACGGTGCTTTTTATTTGCAAACTTCTCCTATCGCTTTCACTAATTTTTATACAACAAAGGAAAATGGGCAGGAATATGCAGAAAAAGCCTTTTCTCATTTAAAAGCGGGAAAAATTTATTGGGACAATTTCAGTAATGTGCCAGTTGCTGTTGGGCGTAGTAGAAATTGGTCGAGTCCCGACCCATTGAACCCCAGCGATGGCCCATTAGACTATATCTTAGCTCAATCGTCTTTGGCTTGGGCATGGTATTTACTACTAGCTTTAGGTTTGTTATTTTTGCTATTTAGGTCCAAACGACAACAGCGAATGATTCCTGTTTTGCCTAAAAATAGAAATACCTCTTTAGAATTTATTTCTACGATCAGTCGATTGCATTTAAAAGGGAACAATCATCGGCGTATCGCTTTGCAAAAGATGGATTTGGTACTTGCATTCATTCGCAATAAATACAAACTATCTTTTACAGAAACGAATGAGCAATTTGTCGAAGAATTGAGCATGGCTTCTGAAATTGACAAAGCATTTTTACAAAAAATGTTTTTATTATATACCAATATTAAAAATTCTCAGTTTACGACTAATAAAACTTTAGTAGAATTACATAAATTGACAGATTATTTTTATAAAAATTCTCGGTGAGGGGATTAGATTAGAGAATAGAGACCATTCCGCAAGCGGAATTGAGAGAATAGAGACGGTAAACAATCCATTCCGAATTTACAATTTCTATTCTCTCAGTGAAACGGTCTCTATTCTCTACTCTCTATTCTAAAAAAATATTATGCCACACAACGAAGACGAATTAAACCAATCTATGGAATCCACAAACGAACCAACAAATGAAAACGTATCTCCTCCTTTAATGGAATCGCCTGTTGAAACGACAGAAACGCCTGCATGGCAAACCAACCGACTGGATTTAAGTAAAGTCCAATCAGCGGCAGATACCATTAAAGCAGAGCTTAAAAAAGTCATTATTGGGCAGGAAAATCTGATGGACCAAATGCTGATTGGCTTGTTCACAGGCGGTCATGTATTATTGGAAGGAGTGCCTGGTATTGCCAAAACTTTGACGGCTAATTTATTAGCAAAAACCTTACAAACGGACTTTTCGCGAATACAATTTACCCCCGATTTGATGCCAACGGATGTGGTAGGTACAAATGTATATAATCTACAAAATTCGGAGTTCACTTTTAATGCTGGACCCGTTTTTTCAAATATTATTTTGATTGACGAAATCAATCGAGCCCCTGCCAAAACCCAAGCTGCTTTATTTGAGGTGATGGAAGAATTTCAAGTAACGGTAGACGGGGAAACCTATCCAATGAAATTCCCCTTCTTTGTCATCGCTACTCAAAATCCTATTGAACAAGAAGGGACCTACAAACTTCCCGAAGCACAATTGGACCGTTTTTTATTTAAAATCACGTTGGAATATCCAAGTTTGGAAGAAGAACGTGCTATATTAGGTCGATTTCGCAATGATTTTAAATTAACTCAAAAACAAAATGTGCAAGCAGTCATTTCTCCAACGGAAATTAAAGCTTGTCAAACACTTATAGAACAGGTACAAATCAAAGATGAATTGTTGGACTATATTGCTGCCATCATTCATAATACTCGAAATAATAAAGATTTATTTTTAGGTGCTTCTCCTCGTGCTTCTTTGGCAATTATGAAAGCTTCTAAAGCTTATGCCGCTATGAATAATCGAGATTTTGTTACGCCTGATGATATTCGATATGTGGCAAATCCTGTACTAAATCATCGGATTATTTTGTCCTCTGAACGAGAAATTGAAGGTTATAATACGAAGGATGTGGTGGCGGATATTTTGAAGAAGATTGAAGTGCCACGATAGAAGAAGTCAGAACGTCCATTTCATGGACTGTCAGCAGTCAGATTTGTTGTCAAACTATGCCCCAACAAAATTATCCTTAACTCAATACAACACAACTACCATGACATTTTTTTTATCAAAAACTATCATAATTCTATTTATATGCTTCAGTTCGATAATCGTAAAAGGACAAGAAGTAGATATTTATAATGAAGAAATTGAGATAAGCCAAAATGATATAAAAGAAGCCCTCGAATTTATAGGACTACGAATTTTTAATTTCAAAATGAATATTCCTAAAGATGGTAAATACAAATTGATATTTTACATAGATGAGTTTGTTGAAAATAAATTAGTAGCAAAAAAAGATTTAGTAGTAGTTCGGTCACCTCATAAAGCATTTAAAAATAAGGAACTAATTCAAAAAGATTTAGAAAAAATCAGAATAATCATAAATAAATCTACTGCTGACACTAGCACCTTTTCATTTGAAACTCAAATACGGGGACCAAGAAGTGCAAGAAAGTTTAAAACGAAGGTTAATACAAAATTTGAACGCAATTTTGATATTCGACCATTCAAACTGGAAAAACCCAAAATAGGAAAAGATAATCCTTTAATATTAGTAGGATCCTACTGGCAATATCTTAGAAATGGTGAAATAGATTACAGATTTTGTTCTTCTAATGAATTAGACGCTGATTTTACGGACGAAGCATTTGAAGAAATGCCTAGTCACTATATCTTAGGCTATAAATTAATAAAACTAGAAGATTAAATTTATAGGTTAGAAATCAAAATTATCAAATTTGACTTCTGACCATCCATGAAATGGATAGTTTGACTTTAAAACAAAACGACATGACTAATAAAACTTGTATCATTGGTGCTGGCTCCTCTGGCATCACCGTTGCCAAAGCCTTTTTAGACCAAGGTATTGAATTTGATTGCTTTGAAAAAGGCAGTGGTATCGGCGGCAATTGGCGTTATAATAATGACAATCAAATGTCTTCCGCCTATAAGACTTTGCACATCAATACGTCTAGGGATTTAATGGCTTATTCGGATTATCCGATGCCAAGAGATTATCCTGATTTTCCTTCCCACAGTCAAATTCTAACTTATTTTGAAGATTATGTAGATAAATTTGGTGTTCGCAAACATATCTCTTTTAAGAATGGCGTGGAATCTGTTGTGCCTCATGCCGATGGTGGTTATTTAGTCAAAACAGAAGATGGGCAGGAACGGGTTTATAAAAATGTCGTCGTCTGCAATGGGCATCATTGGAATCCCCGTTACCCCAAACCAGATTTTGCGGGCAATTTTAGTGGCGAAATCATGCACTCCCATTTTTATAAAACACCCGAAAAATTTGCGGATAAAAAGGTATTGATTCTAGGTATTGGGAATTCTGGTTGTGATATTTCTTGTGAATTATCTAAGGTAGCGGCTAAAGTAACCTTAGCCACTCGAAGTGGGGCGCATGTCATTCCTAAATATATTCTAGGGAAGCCTTTGGATTCAAATGGAAAAGCTTTAGCCTTTTTACCAATCGGTATCCAAAGAGCTATTTTTAAGGTCATTTTAAAAATTAGTAGAGGCAATGTAGAAGACTATGGTTTACCTAAACCTAAACAGCGTTTATTTGAAGAACATCCGACCGTTTCTAATGATTTATTAAACTTGGTCGGTCACGGTAGAATTCATATCAAACCCAATATCAAAGAATACCAAGGCAAAACCGTTGTTTTTGAAGATGGTACTTCCGAAGATTTTGATGCCATTATTTATGCAACGGGTTATAATATTACCTTTCCCTTTTTTAAAGAAGATTTTATTTCCGCCAAGGAAAATAAAATTAATTTATACCATCATGTCATTCATCCCGAACAGGAAGGCTTATATTTTGTGGGCTTGATACAACCTTTAGGGGCCTTGATGCCACTCTCCGAAATACAAGGCAAATGGATTGCTGGTTTGGTTAAAGGCGCTATTAAAAAACCGACTAAAGCGGCTATGCTAAAGACGATTGATAAATATGTGCAGAAGTTGACTAAACGGTATACTAATAAAGCTCGGCATACGATTCAGGTGGATTTTTGGCCTTATAAGGCTTTGATTGAGAAGGAGATGAAGAAGATGCGGGTGTGATTAATCGTGAGTGGCTATATCTTTTTTGAAACACAAAAGAATCAAAAGAACACAAAAGAGGTTCACAAAAGATTTATATTACTATTCTTTTGTAAAAGCCTTTTGTGTTCTTTATGCCCTTTGTGTTTCAAAAAATTATTTTATTTATTAAATCTATAAAACCAATTTTGATGAAAGCTTTTTTTGTAAAACTTGTTTGCTTTTCTGTTTTTTATTTGGTCATTTCCTGTTCTGTTTCTCAGGATTATTATAGTGATGACAATTATGAATCAGAAGTCGATAATTTTGTTAGAGAGCCTGGTAAATGTTATGCGAAATGTCTTATTTTAGATAAACTTGAAAATGAATTAGAGTTGATTCCTGTCTATATAGGAGGAGACTATAATGATGATTATGTAGAATTCCAAGAAGTAACAATAAAGCCTCCAACTACTAAGTGGGTTAAAAGAAAAGCCGACCGAAATTGTTTGTCGGCTGACCCAAATGATTGTATGGTTTGGTGTTTAGTAGAAGTTCCTGGTGAATCCATTGAACTTTACGTCGTTACGGACACAAGTTTAACCAAAGATTACGAATTAAAATCCTTAAACACCGAGGTACTTATAAAAAATGGTGCAGGAAATGAATGGCGAGAAATACTTTGTCAAAATCAAATAACTGTTGAGCTTTATGAAGACCTAATTCAGCAACTAAGTGAAAGAAACTATGAATTTAATCTCAATGAAAATGAATTAATAGGACCAGAAGAAATTATGGAAACCCTAGAAAAATTCCAGCGTGATACAAACTTACCCGTTGGTAATCTAAATATTGAAACAATGGACGCACTAGAAATCATCTACTAATTTTACATTAAAGGAATAAAAACCCCCAACTTATAAAAACTCCCTGAATACAAAGGATTATCAGCTAAATTATCCCCAAAAGAAAAACGGAAGGTATATTTGTCACCAGAGGTAAATTTGACATAAGCACCCAGCCATTGGTATTGATTTTCAGAAAGTCCAGTATCATCTCTGGTTAAATGGAATTGCTCATAGTGTAAACCCGCCGAAAATTTATTAGAAAAAACATAGCCTGGATAAGCCCAATACAAAATAAAATCCGCTGAAACACCGCCATCTCGCAAGGCTTTATAATAGCCAAAATACAGTTCTGTTTCTAACTTATCATCGGCGTAAAAAGCCACCACATTGGGAACAATGCCTTCTCCAAAACTGCCAGATGGACTATTGGACAATAAACTACCATGCGTAAAACCCAATGAAGGATTGATATATGCCTTACCATCTAAAGCAGGAAAACCTAATCCGATGCCTGTTTCTGTCCAAGCGTCACCACCTTCATTGGTATACGCATGATTGGTCCAAAAAATACCATAGTAGATAAAGTCTAAATTTTCTTTGATGCCAAAACTACCATATACCGCAGGGGCAAAACCGAAAGCATTGTCTTGATTTAAGGCAATGGAAAAGGTGCTGTTTTGGGCAGTTGAAATATTGATAAAACAAAAGAAGGTTGCTAAAAAGGAGAATATTTTCATTGTTATTACTATTTGTTATTTAGACGATATACATTCAATATTGGTACTTTTTGACTATATTTTTTATTAAATTTGTACAAACTGAGTTTTAAATTCGATTAAATGGATACAACAAAAAATTATGGCAAGGAAAACTACACTTTTGAAGAGTATTTAGTAATGGAGGCAGAAGCGGAGTACAAAAGTGA
>CAYMSC010000304.1:0-7988 GCA_964392805.1 uncultured Saprospiraceae bacterium | reverse complement strand
ACTGCCTATTGCACCTTCGTCATCTTCTTCGTCATCACGCCAAACGGCGTGGATAACTGATAATAATACGTCCCTTCGGGTAAATTTTGCACCTCAACATTTATTTCATTCAACCCTTTTTGATAGCTTGCTGCTCGCTTTTGAACGATTTGCCCTTGGGCGTTGACCAATTGAAAGACCACATTCCCTTTAGCGGGCAAATCGAAAGCGATAGTTGTGTGATGGTTGAAAGGATTTGGTGTATTTTGGTACACCTGAAATGGAATAGGTGATGGGTCGTTGAAGTTCAGCGACACGTTGTAAAAAATCCCACTGAAGCTGTACGCTTCAGCGGGGGTGTGGTTGGAGGTGATTTTTAGCAATTCAGATAATTGCCCCTCTTTTGTCGGCTGAAAAGTCAGACTAAACAGAGGGTTTGTTGTTTCACGGGATTGTAATGTGTGCCAGCTTGTTGTTAATATACCTCGGTTGTCCATAGTCCGTCCGAAATGTTCAAGGTTTGCAACACCTCCTTCTATATCTAATAATTTTAAATAATCGTATTCCAAGGTAAATTGATAACCGGTCATTTCTGCTAAATCAGCCGCATAAAAAGGAATGGTATAAACAACTCCTTTTTTTAGGGTTTGATTAGCTACCGTCAAGGCAAAAGTCTCTTTTGGTGTGCTACTGCCACTACGCCGACTGCTACTAGACCAAGCAGATTGGTTAGGTACGGCACTTCCATTGATATCGCCAATTTTGACGCCAAGGAAGTCCATACCTAATCGATCGCTGGATAAATTGCGAATAGTTTTTTCTTCGTGGATGCTTTCCAGTTGCATACCAGCCGCCTCATCAATAAATTCATGGTCCATATCCACAAACCGCCAACTAGTGTTGTTAGGGAATTCTTGGATAATGTTAAGGATTAATTGTCGAAGTTGTACAAGGTCAAATGCGGTGATAGTACCCGATTTATTAATATCGGCGGCTATATATTTATAAGGGGTATCAAATTTGGTAATACCTAAAATATGTTTACTAATAAGCACCAAATCAAAGGTGCTTACTCCGTTTAAAACGTCATCATTTTTAAGGGGACGAATGGTATAATCTGCGCCATCTGGCATGGTAAATTCAAACCCACCATTCCCATCTGATGTCATAGAAAGGTTAGCATCTGTGCTGACTACTTCTACTGCTACTTGTTCGATAGGTTGACCATTGAAGTCCATAATTTCTCCTGAAATACTTCGTCGAGAACAAGCCAGCATATTATTTTGAATGATAACTTGAGAAATACAAAAACTAAAATTCCCTGCTTCATCCATTACATAAAAAGAGACATCTTGAGTGCCCAAGAAAAGGCAGCCTAATTCTAAAAACTCTGGAAGTGCCAATACTTCTTCTGCCGTTTGAGGGCGAGGGATGTTTAAGACAGGATGCCAAAGTCGTCTTATTAGGTCCATTTGGTCCGTACAATTATCGTAGCTACCTCGGTCAAACATATCTACGTTGACCCTAACAAACCGATTGTCAGGCGAGGTTTCTCCGACCACTCCTCCTGTGCAATAAGCAGTAGGAGGTATTCCGTCTACAAAAGTGTAATATTCGGTGATGAAAGAACTATTGGTGAAAGGGTCTGTAACCCACCACGTAACTTCATATTCAGGACCGGGATAGACGATTTGACTAAAAGTATCGCCTACGCCTGTTGCTATTAAGGTGCCGTCTATAGAAAAATCCCATTGATAAGTGAGGTTCTCAGAAATCGCTTCGTTACAATCTCTGGCAAAAACTTGAAATACTCGGATAGCATCACATTCAAAAGGAGCTTCCCCAAGGGTTTGGTCTTCTTCTCCAAATGGGACATCGTCTCCTTTGCCAAGTAAAGTGGTATCTACTTTGCCAAGGAATAAAAGGGGGTGTTCTCGGTCTACCACTCTTAAAACTTGCGTATATTGGATAAAGCCAACGTCGGCTAAACTATCACTACTGACCATGAAAGAATCTACTACAAAACTTTGATGATTCTCCTTTCTATTGATAATCAGGGGAGCATCACCTGGTTCATAAATACACCAATTGATGATAGAATAGGTTCTTAAAACTTTTAGGAAAATATCATTTGGCCCTTCAAAAATATCGTCTTCAAAATCCCAACTTAATTGGTCGCAATTGCCATTTTGAATGGGAGAAACGGCTGGTATATCAAAATCTGCATCACAATCCCCTTGAAAATCTGCTGGAAAGGTGATTTTCCAATTAGCTCTGTATTGCAAATTAATTAATTGTTCTTCCCAAGCAGATAGATTTCTACCATAATCTATGACTCGGTATCTTCTTTTAATTATTGCTTCGCCACAGCTTAATCGAATCAATTGATATTCCTGTTCCATCATCAAGTCGTTACAAGTCAGGTTATCTTCACAAACGAGGGCAGGGTCACCAAATTCTTGATTGTAAAAAGCGGCCAACTCGTTCATTAAAGGTGCCCACTCATTATCATCGAAGGCTTCATTATTATTATTATCCGTTTCTGCTCCTAATTGACCATCACTATATTCATCGCAATAAGCGGTTTCTGTTGGCAAAGGTTGACAAATAGGGCTTCTTTTATCTTCTGCTTTTATTTCCATGATGCAGGTATTAAAATTGCCTTTATGGTCAATCACTAGCAGCTCTGCAAAAATTGGATGATGTACATCGCAACAAGTAAAATATAGGACATCATCCCATCCTTTTGCATCAAATCCAGTTCCTAATTTATCCACTAAGTAATTATTGATAGGTCCTTGATAAGTAGAAATGTCATTGCAAACGGTTCTTCTAGCAAAGATGGTATCTACTTCACACATATCCCAACTACCGCCATCAATCGCATCTGCATGAATAAATACGCTATCACCTGATAGAGAAATATTTAAATTGTCTTGGCAAATAGCCGATGGTGCAGAAACATCTCTTAGGATAAAATATCTAAAACAAGTATCTGCTTTTAATTGCTCATTATGACAATCATCATACGCTCGATAACCGACTCTGAACGTATCACATTCTAATGCCCCCGCTTCTGCTAGGCTAGTAGCGATTGACCACCAACCCGATGCTTCCAGAACTTCTACGGTGAATTCTTCTACCATAGGATTATCGACACATATGTCCGTTGCGGTTGGTAATGGAAAATCAATTGCCAACTGACAAGTAGTACTTGGTATATCTATTAATTCGGCTGTAGCCAAACTTGTAAAATCGGAACAAGTGATAACTGGGGCGATGGTATCTTTAAATTCAATAAATTGGGTATCAACGGCAATAGGTGTATTGGAATTGGAACACCAATCTAATAACAACCAATAACGGAAATATTTATCATTGCATTCCACATTGATATTCACATCTTGGTACTTCAAATTATAATTACAGATACGGTCATTTTCTGTCAAAGGAATCGTATCAGATGGAATAAAAACACCGTTGCGCTGAAAACCAATTTGGATGCTTGGTGCTCCAACTCTGTCCAAATCATAAATAACCGCTGTTTCATCCATACCACAGCTTAAAATTTGGTCTGGTGGGCTAATAATTTTATCTACACCTGGTCTGAATATTTTAACCGTGTCTTTTCTTACACCTATATTCCCACAACCATCACTGGCTTCCCAGACGACTAAGTACGTATTTAAGGTATCGCATAAGGTAGGAATGTTTAGCATTTCTAGACCAGCAAATCGGACCATTTGGGAATCACAATTTTCATTGACTGTGGGCGTGGTTAATCCCAACGATGCTGGTGTCATGTCAATATCACAAGCAAAAACAGTATCGCATCTAACAGGGTCGACAAAATGAGGGGCAATTTTGTCTTCAAATCGTAGAAAAGACCAACAGGTAGTGCTTTGTGGCCCATCATTACAGATAGATAAATCTAAGCCTTCATAATATCTTCGGGTGATTTCTGCGGTATAAACAAGCCCTCCACAAAAATCAACTAAGTCTCTATTAATAATCGGATAATCGCCAGCTATACTTGAACCTTGTGCAATGATTTGTCCGCCTGGTTTTCCGTTTGGAAGGGTTATTTTGATTTCGTAATAAAAGGTATCAGTAATAGCATCACAGGAAGATTCTAACAATAAATCTGGGCTAATCCAAGCGATACATTGCCCGTCCATTGCAACATTTAAAGTATCGTTACAGACCATTGTTCGAGGCTGGACAGAGAAATTAGCAGTTTGAGTGACCGTTGTATCTATCTTTAATTTGTATGCTACGGAGTAAGAACCAAAAGCAAATCTTTCGGTAAAACTCATATCACCTTGGGAGGATAAACAAGTGTCCTTGCAAATAATGCCATTTGAATTTCTAATGCGAACAAAAGTAGTGTCATTAAAAACATTGGTGCAAGAAGAAGAGACAAATGCGGCTGGAATAGTCACTAAGGGAGTAGTGACTCCACAAGCTGCAATACTGCTTACTATGTTTGGTTGTTGTATTTGAAAATTTCGTTCTTCACATCGAACCTCTGCTTCGAATCCTGCGGAAGCAAGATTATCACCATTTGTTTGAAAAATAAAAGAAACACAACCCGTAGCATTACTATCGGGATTACAATTGGCATAAAACCATCCACCAAAAGCATTGCTTATGCCTACGTCTGTACTGAAACCTGATAAATTTTGAGTGCTAGGAATTTTGCCATCATGGACAAAAAGGGAATCACCCACCGCTAAATCAAAGCCTAAAAAGTTCACTCGAACTCTTTGACTCTGATTTTGCGGACAGATGCTTAAAGTGTCGCTTCGGGGGGTACTATCAGCATACAAACTATAATTGGTCGCATCACTGATAAAGCTCGAAGTAGAATCACAGTTAAGTAATGTGTTGTGTGAAAGGGTACCATTTACTGGAATGGTAAGTGTTTGTTTTTGTGCAAGCGTGCGGTTGAATGATAGACAGATAACAAAGAACGTTATCAACATAAGCCCTCTATTGGGAAGGCTATTAAAAGCCAAAAACACTTTGTTAAATCGTTGTTTGCATAGCAATGTTAAGGCTACAGCAGAACAATGTCTGTTGCTAACATTCATAATTATAGTGTTGCATAGTGTGAATCGAATAACTCTAAAACCTTCTTAGAGGTTATTGCTAAATGTACTTATTAGGTACCTAAAGCAAGAGCTATGCGAAGAATAAATCGTTTTAGGATAAATGCCGTAAGTAAATTGAAAACCAAATTTTCCTAATTAAAATAGAGAAAATTAGCTAACAGTTTTACGAAATTCATCAAAAAACGTATTAGATTGACGGGCACTGGTGCTAGTTTTTCACAGGGAATGACAGCTAGTTTTTGTTGTAACCAATTGATTTTAAATTGATTAGCACAACTGCAAACTTACTACCAACTGCACTAGTTGCTGTTTTTTTTAGAATAGTGTTTCTTTTGCCTTGAATGTTTAATTATCTTCTTTGATAGAACGTGTCTCAAATTGCCAATCCATTTATGGTAATAGATTGTTAAGTATTTATTACTGTGATAGTAATATTGATATTTTGGTGTGCAAAGTGAAAAGTAGAGAAATAGATAGGTTTATCAACTTTTCTACAGCTTTAATATTTCTTTTTTTTTCGTTTATATAACAAGTTTAGAATACTTGCGCTTCTCAATGTAAAAAGGGTAGCTTTTTTTTGAATAAAAAAAATGTTCCTAGATAGGACAAGTTTTAGAACTCATCGTTAAATGAGCTTAATTTTTCTACTTGAATCGGAGATGAGAATAATTCCATAAGACCAAGGAAATGGACTTATTTCTAATAAAGTCACAATATATGTAAATAATTTACATATGTCAAGCGACTACTAAAAGTATTTTATTTTTTGCTATACCGTATTTATAGCAGATGATAGGTTTACGGGAGGAGCTTGGAAATTGTTTAATAAAATAGAGAATTTATTAATTTTTTTTTTAATGTATAGATTTGGTAATGAAAAATAAAGTTACCCTACTTATCAATCACTAATTTCTTGACGATCTGTCCCTCTTTACCATAATCCAAAATCACCATATAGATACCCGAACTTAAAGGAGTAGTTGGGATGGTATAAATGACTTGCGAAGTAGTTGCTTGTATAATATGGTCTTTTCCTATAATGTCTCGGACGATAATATGCTCAGGTTGTTGAGAGGTGTTGCCTAAATCAATCGTAAATGCAGCTTGTGTTGGATTGGGATAAAGACTAATTTTATTAACTATTGCTGGGCTAATCGTTGAAGTGGTTTGTTGATTGCTGGCATTAGGACTAGGTGTCATTGGCGCTAGGGTTTCTCCGCCATCTGGCAATCTACCAAAAGCTATATCTGCCGATTGTACCCCAAATTCAAATCCATCAATCAAGACAAAATCGTTTGCTTCCGTATCAAAAATGCCTATAAATTCTCCGTCTTTGTTTAGTTTAAAATTGGCGTGCAAATCTCCTTGGTCACCATCCTCATCTGCCCAAATTAATAAATAGGCTCCTGCGGCTATGCTGATACTTGGAAGTGCCCATTTATCTGGATTGTCGGGATTGTCAGAAAGATGTAAACCTGCTAAACTGATGCTTGCTTCGGTTGGATTATAGATTTCTACCCAATCTTCAAATTCCTCCGCTTCGTCGGCAATAGTCGTTTGGTTACTTGCCATTATTTCATTCACTAAAAGGGAAACAGTACTAGTTGTTGAAGCTACTATTGAGATGGATTCACAAACTGGAAATCTGCTTTGATTACCTTGATTATCAGTTGCACGATAATAAATAGCGTTGACTTCATTCGTATTAAACGAGGTACTACTATTGAATGTGGCTATATTATCGGCGAGGGAGATGGTGTTGCATTCCGTTGAATTATCTTGCAAAATATGACAAATTTCAATGCTTTGAATCGCTTCATCATCTCTAACGGCTACTTGAATGGTATTGCTAAAAGCATCATAATCTACGTTTATAATTGGGGCAATATTCTTAATTTCTAATTGTTCTTTGGCAGTGTTAATTCTTTTTTCTAGGTATTCGACTAAACCAACGGGTACATGATTGATGCTCAATCTTTCATCAAAAGATTGAGTAAAATCGGCTGGTGTAAATCCATAATCTCGAGGGTAAAATCGGTCATTCTCAATAGAGGGGGCTAATAAATCTCTCTTTTCATATAAATAAGTACGCAGACTATCTGCTTGTAAATACAAGTCTAAAAATTCATTAAAATAAAAAGAAAAACGGTCTCTGTATTCGGGTATGCCCATAATGCGGTTATAAATTGGGCGCGTTTCCCCCATCGGTGCCCAATTATAAATCGCTCGACTTGCCCAATCTATGCCAAACCAATCTATCCCAAAGGTATTATCTATATCAAAAGGAATGTATTCAAATTTTCCAGTAGCCGTATTATGGTATAAATAAAAATTGTTTTTATTGATAATCGGCCCGTCCCAATTGGCGGAAAATATATCAAAAACGATGACTTTTAAATAATCGTCTACATTAAAAACAGCTTCTAACTCGCAAGGCAAATTTTCGTCAGGCGTATTATTCAGAATATTAATAAAATTGGCTAAATCTGTATAATCGTCTGCTTCCTCGTTTGTTTTTAAATCATAGGCTCGTCGACCATTATCTGCTGTTTTATAAGCATCGGGATTTAAGCCCTTAAATGCTAAATCTGCGGGCCATAGACATTTATACAAATTACCGTCTTTATTACCAAAACGAGATTCTGCAAACTCTTCATCTATTTGCTCAATATTATTATAAATGCCAACGTACTGATTGTTTAAAAATAACTTCACATGATTACAACGAGGGGCAGGGATGCCAAAATTTCTCAATAAATCCCATCCTAATTTAGACCGAGTAACGGTCGGGTCATTATGCTGTCCATTGAGATTTATTTTTTCCAAACCCTTCCAATCTCTTCCTGCCTCGAAGGTATTAAAAGAGACCTTAAACGATTTTTTTTGAGCACCTCG
>CAYMSC010000303.1:0-7999 GCA_964392805.1 uncultured Saprospiraceae bacterium | reverse complement strand
CAGCTTTGATGCCTGTTCCAGACATTGATAGAACAGACTTTTGGTTGATTTTAGGGGGTAACCCATTGGTGTCTAATGGCAGTATTATGACTGCACCAGATTTAGGCAAACGCCTAAGAGCGATAAAAGAAAGAGGTGGTAAAGTAGTGGTCGTTGACCCTAGGAAAACAGAAACGGCGGATAAAGCGAGTCAGCATATTTTTATAAAACCAGGTACGGATGTTTGGTTATTATTGGCAATGGTTCATGAAGTTTTGGAACAAGCCAAATTAAAATTACGGCATCTTACAGATTTGGTAGATGCGAGCCAAATCAATTTACTAAAAGACTTAATTAAACCATATACTGTTGAGGTTGCTGCTGAAAAGACGGGTATCCCAAAAGCAACCATTCAGCAATTAACGACCGATTTTATTAATGCAGGTGCTGCCGTTTGTTATGGAAGAATGGGCGTGTCTACTCAATTATTTGGCAGTCTTTGTCAATGGTTAGTGCATTGTTTGAATATTCTAACAGGAAATATGGATAGGGCAGGTGGATTTATGTTGCCTTCTCCTGCTTTTGACCCAGTTCGCCCTTCAAAAGGAAAAAAGCGACAATTAGGTCGGTGGAAAAGTAGAGTGCGAAATTTACCTGAATTTAATGGTGAATTTCCGTCCGTTACCTTAGCTGATGAAATTTTGACAGAAGGGAAGGGCCAAATCAAAGCAATGGTCACTTCTTGTGGTAATCCTGTTTTATCAGTACCGAATGGTGGTAAATTAGATGATGCTTTTGAAAGTTTAGAATTTATGGTTTGTGTGGATATTTATTTGAATGAAACGACTCGGCATGCAGACATTATTTTACCTCCAGCTACTGGTTTAGAAGTTCCCCATTTTGATATTGGCTTTAATCAATTGTCCATAAGAAATGTGGTGAAATATTCTGACCCCGTTTTTGAAAAAGCGGAAGGCGCAAAATATGACTATGAAATTTTCCAAGAATTAACCAGAAGAATGCAGGTAGGCGATTTGCCAACGGATGAAGCTTCCAGACAAAAAATTGCAGCCCAATATCAAATGACCCCTGCCATGATTTTAGACGGCGGATTAAGAAAAGGAGAATACAGTTTATCTTTGAAAGAAGTCAAAGCTGCCGAGCATGGATTGGATTTAGGCCCTTTAAAACCCCGTTTCCCAGAGCGATTACAGACCGAAGGGCAAAAAATTAACTTAGTTCCAGAAATATTTCAAGAAGATTTAAAACGACTACAAAATGCACCAGACACCAATGGTCATTTATTATTAATTGGTCGAAGACATCTACGCAGTAATAACTCTTGGATGCACAATAGCCACAGATTAGTAAAAGGCGGCGACCGATGTACTATTTTAATGCACCCAGCGGATGCGGCGGCTAGAGGTTTAGTGAAGGGACAAAAGGTAGCGGTGAGTTCGAGGGTTGGTCAAATTGAATTGCCCATAGAAATTTCCGACGAAATGATGGAAGGGGTGGTGAGTATTCCTCATGGTTGGGGGCATGGGCGGAAACGGATTAAAATGCAAGTTGCCGAGGCGCATCCTGGGGTGAGTATGAATGATTTGACAGATGAATTTTTTGTAGATGAATTGACTGGGAATGCTGCTGTTAATGGGGTGGTTGTGGAGGTTGGGGTATTGACTTAGCTTCGGAATGAGGGCAAGCCAAACCATAAATCTAAAATCATTTATCACACATGCCTTTAGGTATGCTGGAATCATAAACCCATTATGAATTATTTCTAAATAGATTTATGAACTTTGATTTTGGATTATTGAGAACCGCTTTCAGACAGGAAAGCCAACAGGTTTGCACATATTTTTCTATTAGCTTCCTACTCGTACGGGCTGGAAACTAATGGCTGTTTTTATAAAAATATATGGGCGTAATTGGGATTTGTCCCCAATTCCCGTTCCATACGGACACGATAGGAGCTAAGCATGGTTAGCCAAATAAGCAATTAATCACATTTAAACGTGTCGTAGGTACGCAACATAGGTTTTAAAATCATGTTACGTACCTACGGCACGGCAAAACATCAATAATATCCCTTTTTCTACCCATGTTTAGTACCTACTGCACTATTTATAGGAGACAAATCCCGATTGCGCCCAAAATATATAAATAAAATAGTTGTTATTTCTTCACGAAAGGAGGCCGAACCACAACCGCAGCAATCTGCTTCTTCCGAATCTGAATCAAAATATCCGTTCCTTTTTTATGAAAAGGCTTTTGGACATAACCCATCCCAATGCCTTTTTCCAAAGAAGGCGATTGCCCCCCAGAAGTAACCGTTCCAATTGTATTACCTGCTGTATCCAAAATCGTATAATCTTTTCTTGGAATACCTCTTCCTGTCATTTCAAAACCTACTAATTTCTTAGTCACACCTGCTTCCTTCTGTGCTTTTAGAGTTGCTGAATTAACAAAATCTTTGGTGAATTTAGTTATCCAACCTAAACCTGCTTCTATCGGAGAAGTTGTATCATTAATGTCATTGCCATATAAGGCAAAGCCCATTTCTAAACGCAACGTATCTCTAGCACCCAAACCAATAGGTAAAATACCTGCTGCTTTTCCTGCTTCCATCACGGCATCAAAAAGCGCAGCGGCGTTTTCATTTTTTACATATAACTCAAAACCTCCTGCACCAGTATATCCCGTAGCAGAGATAATAACTTCCGAAATATTTGCCATTTCCCCCACTTGGAAATGATAATATTGAATTGCGCTTAAATCAATGGGGGTTAATTTTTGCAAAACTTTTATAGCTAAAGGTCCTTGTACGGCAAAGAGGGAATAATCATCAGATTCATCGGTCATTTCGACCCCCAAATCATTATGTTGGCTGACCCAGTTCCAATCTTTTTCAATATTGGAAGCATTGACCACTAGCATATAGCGCTCTTCCCCCATTCGATAAACCAAAAGGTCATCGACAATACCACCTTGATTATTCGGAAAGCAGGAATATTGTGCGCTACCAATTTTCAGTTTTGCCGCATCATTACTAGTCACTTTTTGAATTAATGCCAAGGCATTAGGGCCTTTTAAAAAGAATTCTCCCATATGAGAGACATCAAAAATGCCTACTCCTTTCCTTACTGTTTTGTGTTCTTCGGTTAGTAGAGAATATTGTAAAGGCATTGAATAACCAGCAAAAGGGACCATTTTTGCCCCTAATTCAATGTGTTTATCGTTTAAAGCGATTAGTTTTAAGGAATCTGTAGCTAGTGCCATTATATGGATTTATTGTAAGTACTCATTAAATGCTTGTCAGGCGATAAATAGACAGCCTCTATCGACCACCGATTTATCAAGTATCCAGACTTGATAAGAATATTCGCTGGTCTACTGACCAGCATTTAGGACTTACGATTTATTTATTAAATAGGTTAATAATAAGTATAACTACATTTTTCAGCGGTAGTTTCAACTTAAAAACTGTAAAAGTAAAAGAAAGTTGAGAATATGAAAATCTTAGCCATAAATTATTATATATTCAATTTTACGAATTCAAGGTTCATCATTTATAGTTCCTAATTTTCGGATGATATTGATTATCTTTGACCTTATTTATTAAACAGAATAAAAGGGATTAGAATGGAATTTCCGCAAAAATTAAAAGCGTGTTGGCATCCAGTAGGGTATAGTAAAGAAATTGGGGAAAAACCATTTGGTACATTTCTGTTAGACCAAGCCGTAGTAATTTGGCGTAGTGCAGATGGAAAACCCCATGCAATGAGGGATTTGTGTATTCATAGAGGTACTGCTTTATCGCTTGGTTGGGTTAAAAATGATTGTTTAGTTTGCCCTTACCATGCTTGGGAGTATGATAAAAAAGGTGCCTGTGTATTTATTCCGCAAGCACCAGAAGCCCAAATTCCTGCGAAAGCAAATACCCCAACTTACCATTGCGTAGAAAGGTATGGTTTGGTTTGGGTGGCTTTAGAAAATCCAGTCTATCCGCTACCAGAGATACCCGAATTAGAAGATGTAGACTGGAAAGTTGTGCAAACAGGACCATTTGATTGGAAAAGCGATTCGTCCAGACAAGTTGAAAATTTTACCGATTTTGGTCATTTTCCTTGGGTCCATCCTGGATTATTAGGAGATCCTGAACGCCCAGAAGTACCTAAATGTAAAGTAGAAAGAAAAGGAGCTGTTTTGCATTATTCTATCGTTCGACCTGAAGCGACCAATACCGATGAATTTCCTGTCTTTGCAAATGACGATGTCGTTCAACCAGAAAGACGAAGTGTCTATCGCTTGCATTTACCCTATACTATTGTGCTACGACTAGGGTGGGGAGGAGCAAAAGGTATGGTTTATTTTTTTGTATCTCAACCTATTTCTAAAAATAAATGTAGAGGCTATTGTATCATAGGAAGAAATTATGACAAAGACGAACCTGATACCGTTTTACAAAATTTTGAACAAGTTATTTTTGACCAAGATAAGCGCATTGTAGAATCTCAGCGGCCAGAACAAGTGCCTTTTGACTTTGCAGAAGAATTACATCTTAAATTTGATGCAGTAGCGATGAATTATAGAAAGGCTATGAAGGCAGAAGAATTGTCTTATTAATGTTGGGATATTGCCACGAAATAGCTGTACTTTTGCAAAAACTACGAACATATGGTAATAAAGAAATTGTTGAT
This sequence comes from uncultured Saprospiraceae bacterium, assembly GCA_964392805.1. GTDB lineage: Bacteria > Bacteroidota > Bacteroidia > Chitinophagales > Saprospiraceae > JAFMDF01. Next base: position 3,317 of record CAYMSC010000303.1, on the reverse strand, counting down.
TTTTGTTTTTCTAGGCATTAGCCTTTTATCTACACAATCTATAAATAAAATGGAAGACCATGCTATTTATATAAGTGTAATAAAAATAGCTCATGAAGAAATGTCACCAACTGCAACGATTCATATGCGCGTATTTGCGGACGACCTGAAAAGTGCCTTAAGAAATAAATTTGGTTATGAGACAATCAGCGAAAAGGAGACTTTTTGTGCAGATTATGAAGGGTATATTAATAAATATTTTGAAAAAAAATTCCTTTTTAATATCAATCAAGAAAATAGGAAATACTATATCCTTGATTGTAAAAGAACAGAAGAAGTATATCAATTAACCTTTGAAATGGATTGCCCCGAAAATTGGCAACAAATAATTATAGAAGCACCTTTTTTTATGGAACTATTTCCAAACCAATCAAATGTAATTCATCTGGAAAGCAGTGGTAGCAAACGAATGGGTAGAACAACAAAGGGCAATGAAATTTTGAAAATTAGATTATAATAATACATAAATGATTCCATTAGGAACTTATTCTACTTTAACGGTAGCTCGACAACAAGTACAAGGAATTTATCTGGAGGATAGTGATGGAGATGAGGTATTGCTTCCAAATAAATACATCCCTAATGGATTTAAAATAGGTGATGAAATTTCTGTTTTTGTATACACAGATTCAGAAGACCGAATTATTGCTACTACGATAAAACCAAAAATTGAATTACACCAATTTGCTTGTTTGGAAGTAATGGCGGTGACTAAATTTGGTGCTTTTTTAGATTGGGGCTTGGAAAAAGATTTATTTGTGCCTTTTAAAGAGCAGAAATTAAAAATGAAGGCTGGCAATTTTTACATCGTATATTTATACAATGATGATGAATCGGATAGGTTAGTAGCTTCTGCCAAAGTGCATAAATATTTGAGCAATGAGGAATTGACCGTAAAAGAAGGCGACCAAGTGGATGTTTTGATTGGCGAACCTACTGATTTAGGGGTCAATGTAATCATTAATAATAAACACAAAGGCCTTATCTTTAGAAATGAGATTTTCCAGAATATTGACTTGGGAGATGAAATAAAAGGCTACATTAAAAAAGTGCGGGATGATAATAAACTAACGGTTAGCCTACAAGCTCAAGGTTTACCGAATATCGAACCAAGTGCGATGCGTATTTTGGATTATTTGACGATGAATAAAGGCTATATTTCTTTGACAGATAAAAGTAGACCAGAAGAAATTATGGCAAAGTTAGAAATGAGCAAAAAATCTTTCAAAAAGGCATTGGGAAGTTTATATCGACAGAAATTGATTCGTTTAGAAAAGAATGGCACTTATTTGTCTTAGTACATTGTAAATTAAATTCTTTATGGTTTTGACCGATACTATTTTGGAATTTAGCAAGGCATTTTTGTTCTATTCCAAAACGTCAAAGCCTATCAACTTCCAAAGAATCAGGGCAAACCTTCAATAATTCTAAGACAGATTTTTTTAAAATTGGGTGAATAAAATTAGGGGCTATTTCAGCTAAAGGAGTTAATACAAAATTCCGTTTAGCTAAAAAAGGATGGGGTAAAGTTAAATCAGTAGTATTAATAATTTGTTGCTCAAAAAATAATAAATCAATATCAATTAGTCGGGTGTACCATTTTCTTTCTCGTTTCCTACCCATTAGATTTTCTATACCCAGAGCGTATTTAAGGACTTGCTCAGGACTTAGCCTTGTTTTTACAATTATAGCTTGATTAAGGAAATCTGGTTGATTTTCAACTCCCCAAGCTTTGGTTTCATAGAGACCAGAAAGGGCAATGATTTGACCGATGTACTGTTCAATTAAATAAATGGCTTTCGCTAAATTTGCTTTGCGCTTGCCAAGATTACCTCCAATACTTAAATATACGTTATTCAAATTATTGCTTTATTTTGTGAATAGTTTGCATCAAAACAATGCTAAAACATTTTTAGGCGGCCTGCCCAAAATCGCTTTTCCGTCTTTGATGACAATGGGTCTTTCTATTAGTTTAGGGTATTTCAGCATAATATCAACCCATTCAGATTCCTCAATTGCCTTGTCTTTAAATTGCTCTTTATAGATGGTCTCTCCTTTTCTTAATAGTTGAGAAGGTTGGAGGTTCAATAATTCAAGAATAGTTAATAATTCCGCTTTTGTTGGAGGGGTATCTAAATAGCGCACAATTTCTGGCATTTCCCCTTTTTCTTTAATTAAGGCTAGCGTCTGCCTACTTTTACTGCATCTTGGGTTATGGTAAATTTTCATGATATTTAATGAAATTGAGTTTTTTCTCATTGGTTTTCAACTCATTAGAAAAGAACTCATTTTTTTAAAACGACTAACTTATTTTTTCGTCGTTTTTTGAATAAATAAAATTATAAAATATTTAATTTTTAAAAATAACAAATTAATTTCAATCACCTAGGTATTTATTCGTCCAATAAATCAGGTCTACGTTCTTTTGTTCTTTTAAAAGATTGATTTTCTCGCCAATCATCAATTTTTTTGGCATGTCCACTTAACAATACATCTGGTACTTTATGGCCTCTAAATTCCGCAGGTCGAGTATAAACGGGTGGTGCTAATAAATCATCTTGAAAAGAATCGAATAGTGCTGAAGTCTCATCATTCAACACCCCTGGAATTAGTCGTCCGATAGAATCGACCAAAACAGCGGCTGGTAATTCTCCACCCGACAAAACAAAATCACCAATAGAAATATCCATCGTGATGTAATTCTGGCGAATTCGTTCATCTACACCCTTATAATGTCCACATAACAACAAAAGATTGCTATAAAGCGAAAGTCTATTAGAAGTAGATTGATTTAAACGAGTCCCATCTGGTGTCAGATAAATTATTTCATCATAGGTGCGTTCTGCCATCAACTGGTCAAAACAAGTAGCAATTGGCTCACACATCATGACCATTCCTGCACCCCCACCATATTGATAATCATCGACTTGTCTATTTTTTCCTAACCCAAATTCCTTTAAATCATGAATTACGACCTCCAATAATCCACGTTCTTGCGCCCGTTTCATAATCGAATGCTCCAAAGGACTTTTTAATAAATCTGGCTGAACTGATACAATGTCTATTCTCATGCCGCAAAGTTAAATAAAGTTGTTGTTGTATGTTGGATTTGCTTAAGGCAAAGTAAAGAAAATAATTAGCCATATAGACCAGTCATTTTTTCTTTTAAGGAATTTAAAAAGTTCTTGCATAATGGATTATGGAAGCACTTTTTAAGTTTCTTAAAAGGATAAAGGGCGGTATAGATGGATGATTATTAATTTTAATTTGCCTAAGAG
>CAYMSC010000302.1:0-8009 GCA_964392805.1 uncultured Saprospiraceae bacterium | reverse complement strand
TAGGAGCAAAAGAAGCCGTCCTAGATGTTCAAGTTATTGTTTTGCCGTTACTTAGACAGCTCAATAATATTTTTATGAAAGGTTGATTAGTTAAGAATGACAATTGACCAATAACTAATGACTATAAGATATGGAATCACTTAAAAAACCCGAAACGCTGGCTGGATGGCTTGTTTTTTTAATTTCCTTCATTGTTTATGCAATGACTGTTGAAAGAACAGGGAGTCTTTGGGATTGTGGAGAATTTATTACAGGTGCTTATAAATTAGAAGTTGTTCACCCGCCCGGTGCGCCATTATTTATGATTGTTGGCAGAATGTTTACGTTTGTAGCGGAAATATTTTCTAGTAATCCCGCTGATATTGCCTTTTCTGTCAACTTGATGTCAGGAATGGTATCGGCATTTGCCGCTATGTTTGTCTGTTGGTCTACCATTACTTTGGGTCGTTTGGCACTAGTTGGTAGAGATAGAGCACCTGATACGGCTGAATCTTATGCTTTAGCTGGTGCTGGTTTAGTTGCTGGTTTAGCTTCTGCTTTTTGTATTTCCATATGGTTCTCCGCAGTAGAGGGAGAGGTATATGCCATGTCGACCATGTTTACGGCAATGACGCTTTGGGCAGTAGTGAAATGGTATGGATTACCAGATGTGCCAGATTCTGACCGATGGTTGGTATTGGCGATATTCTCCGCAGGTTTGTCAGCAGGCGTTCACTTGTTGAGTTTATTAACTTTTCCTGCTTTAGCCTTATTCTACTATTTTAAGAAATATAAAAACACCAATTTATTAGGGATGGCGATTGCTTCCATCGTAGGACTTGCCTTTATTGTTTTTATACAATCCTTCATCATTTCTGGTATTCCAACGCTTTGGGCATTGATGGAAAGAGTAGCGGTAAATAGCTTTGGATTACCTTTTCATAGTGGCTTATTATTTGTCTTGTTGATTATTGGTGGATTAATTTATGCTGGTTTAAGATATGCCCATAAACACCAAAACGGCTTAGCACAAAAACTGATTGTGGCGATGAGTTTGGTCGTAGTCGGTTTTTCTATTTTTGGAGTAATCATCATCCGTGCAGATGCAAATACACCAATTAACATGAATAACCCTGATGACGCTATGCGTTTATTGCCTTACTTAAATCGGGAACAATATGGGGAAAGAGAATTATTAAGAGGCCCTAATTTTGATGCTTCTCCGTTGAGAGTCGAAGAAGAAGACCGTTATGGTAGAGTAGGAGATGGTTATGAAATTGTAGATAAAAAAATCTCATATGTCTATGCAGATAAAGATAAGGTATTATTTCCTAGAATGAGTGACGGGTCTCAAGGTAGACCGAATCTTTATCGACAATGGATTAATAAAAAAACAGGCGAACCTACTTTTGCAGATAATATGAGTTTCATGTTTTCTTATCAATTTGGTTGGATGTATTTCCGCTATTTTATGTGGAATTTTGCAGGTAAACAAAATGCAGAACAAGGCTACTATTCTTGGAATAAAAAGAGTGGAAATTGGATGTCGGGCATTAAGCCGCTCGATGAAGCTCGATTACACAATATGGATGAATTGCCAACTGCTATGGCAAAACATCAAGGGTCTAATAAGTATTACTTACTGCCTTTATTATTTGGTTTGTTAGGTTTAGTCTTTCATGCTAGAAAAAGAGGAAAAGATTTTATGGGACTGTTAGCCCTATTTATTATCACAGGACTAGGCATTATTGTTTATTCCAATCAGCCTCCAAATGAGCCTAGAGAGCGGGATTATGTCCTCGTTGGTTCTTTCTTTACGTTTGCGATGTGGATAGGTATGGCAGTATTGGCACTCTTTGAGCTGTACCGAGATAGAGTAAAAAATAACTTGCCTATTGGAGCTTTAGGGGCTAGTGCGATTGTTTTGATAGCACCATTTTTGATGGGCTTCCAGAACTTTGATGACATGAGTCGAAGACACCATACAGGAGCGAGAGATTATGCGAATAACTTCCTGCAATCATGCGATAAAAACGCCATCATTTTTACCTATGGAGATAACGATACCTATCCTTTATGGTATGCCCAAGAGGTAGAAAATATTCGTAGAGATGTTCGGGTTGTCAATTTAAGTTTGATTGCGGTTGATTGGTATATCAATCAATTGAATAGAAAAGTAAACGATTCTCCACCAATAAACATTTCTTTGAGCCCCGATAAGATTCGAGGGTATAAACGGAATCAAGTATTTGTGGACCCCTATAAAAATGGCCCTCGAATGAATCTTAAAGATGCGATGAATTTTGTGGGCGAAGACCATCCGGTACCTGTTAGTAGTGGACGTACTTTAGAAAGTTATTTACCAACAGCTAAATTTTCTATCCCTGTTAACCGTTCGTTGGTTCAACAAAATGGAATCGTCAAAGATATGCAGAATGTAGTAGATGCCATTCCTTTTGACCTGAATAAGGGATATGTTTTGAAAGGCGATTTAGCCGTAATGGATATTATCGCTAATAACGCTTGGGAACGACCTATTTACTTTGCGGTAACCGTTCGACAAGAGTCTTTATTAGGCTTGGATGACTACTTACAAATGGAAGGTTTAGGTTTGAAATTGATTCCTGTGAAAGCAGGTAAAGACCCATTAATACCGGGTGTTTTAGGAAAAGGTAGAGTAGACCCTGATAAGGTATATGATAACGTGATGAATAAATTCATGTGGGGTAACTTTGATAAATATGAGTTGTTTGTCGATAAGAGTTATGCGCCAAGTGTACAGAGTCACCGCTATATGATGTTGAGAGCCGTTCAAGAATTTATTCGTAGAGGAGAAAATGCAAAAGCTATTGAATTGTGTGATAAATATTTTGAGGCTTTTCCTAACATGAATTTTGCCTATGATTATAATTCGTATTATTTTATACAGTCTTATATGACGGCAGGCGCACCTGAAAAGGCTAAGCAACATGCGCTTATCTTAGCACAAGAATCAGCAGAACATCTAAATTTCTATCAATCTTTAGACCCCGCTGATTTAGCAGCAGGATTTGCTAGTGACCAACGTCTGGCAACTAATGCTAAGGGGAGTTTAGAACAAATGGCAAAAGAATTGGGCGATCAAGCTTTTACAGATAAAATCAATCAGATTTTTGTGAATGCGGGCGAACCTGTGTTGAATTAAATGAGGTTGATGAGGTGATGAGGTTGATTGGGGGATTTTGGATAAATGGGTATTAATTGACTGTTTACTCAAAATAACTGCTAATAACATAAAATAATAACTTTAATAACTGCTTCTGCCCCTTGTACTGAATACTATTTTTATAGTATATTTGTCACACAATTGAAATGATTTTTTTTCGTTCAATTAATCTACAAGTCGAATTTAATCTTTAAAAAGATACGAACCTAGTAGGGCTTAAGTGCGCTACTAGGTTTACCTTTATTAATAACATAGATTAAAGTGTAGAAAATAGCGTATTTAACTTTCCAAATTTGTGAATGCTAGTTTTATTTTCTACACTCTAATCTCTACTCTAAAAATAAAAACATGGAAGCCTTAGACCAATATTATGTCGATAAGCTAAATGAAATAGCAGAGGAAGTACAAGCTTCTGAAGAATTGGCAAAATATTTAGAAGAAGAAGAGGAAACCGATTATAAGTTGATGCAGGAAATGTTTGAACCCAAAATTGGGGCTATTTATGAATCTGTTTCTGCTTATTATCCTTTGCAATTAATTGCCTTAGAAAAATATCTGTTGGATGAACGTTTTGAAGGATTGTATTTACCTAAAATTATTGGTTTTACGGTATTGAGAGGAGAAATTAATGACCAACACAAATACATTTTACCACAAGACCACTTTAAAGATGTTTTGATGGCAATCTGTAATTCTGCCAATTTTGATATTATCCGCCAGCGGATTGGACAAAGTGTGCAGATGGGATTTGCTTTAAGTAGCGATATTTGGATTACCAATTTATTAAATGAGGTGACCAATAAAAAAATTAGCTACTTTTTGCGTAGTATGAGAAAAGATGATTACCGGATTCTGAAGGAAAGAGTTGCGGGTTATAATAGATATAAGCGACAATTTAAAGACGCTAAATATTTGTCTGCGGTCTTTCCAACAAATATGTCTGAGTTGAAAATTTTGTTTACTTCGCTCAAGAAGTTTTTATTGCATCGTTTGGAATTAGGGGCGAACAATGACAGTTTAATTTCTCCTATTGCTACTTTCCTTAGTAACGAGGATTTTCAAAAGACAGACGAAATTGTTGAAATCTTATGTTTGTATAGTAATTTTTGGACTTTGGACAAAGATTATATGGCGCACTTAAATGGGGTATTCAATAAAGTAAGAACAGAGATTCCTAACTTTTCTGAAAAGTTTTTGACCTTCCTTATGTTTCTACAAAATTCTGTATTAGATGTAGATGCGGAAGCAGAAAATAGAGTATCTACGGTCGTGGATAGAAGTATTAAAGATGAATTGACCGAGTATTATGATTTGGTAGAGACGATTCACTCTAAAGGGTATTTAGAAGAAGCTACGATTGAAGAAGTTCATACTTTTTATAATGCACACGAAGGGCGTTCCTTGATTAATGAATGTGTTAGAAAAGTGATTTTTGGCTACTACACTCGATTAATTACTAATTTAGAAGATAGAGATTATAATGAGTTGATTAATTTAGCTAGAAAGAGCTATCCTGTCTATATGAAGATTTTTGGCAACCAGCAATTTGTGCAAGATGTGGAAGATTCTAGTATGGTCTATATCAAACGAATCTTGAAGAAATACACCGATAAGCGTGGTAAGGATTATCAAGATATTAAAAAATTCGTTTCTTCTACTTTCGTAGAATTAGGATTTATGAAAGAAAAAGAAGTGGTGGAGTTATTCAAGACTAGAAGAAAGAAGAAAAAGCCGAAGCCGAAGCCGAAAGAAGTTTTTTAGATAGTGGTGAGTGATTAGTGGTGAATGGTTAATAAAATGGCTTACAGGTTTATACTTGTAAGCCATTTTTTGTCCGTACCGAACAAAAAAAAGCCGTACAAAATGTACGGCTTTTTTCAACAAATTATAATCCCATGAACATATCCAAAATTAATTCTTTAGTTTTCTATTTGGTAGCTTCCCATCCGCTTTGCGGTTCATTCGCTTGAATGTCTACTGGACATTCACCCTGCGGGGTCGCTTATTTATATTAAAAGTAAAATTTTTATTTAGTTAGTATTTTAGGTTTTCCTCTTTTTCTAAAAGTATGAATTTTAACAAGGCATTCTAAATCCCACTAAAGAGTGCCTTGTTAAATTCAAATCCCATGAACATATCCTAAAATTATTAGCTAATTCTTTTAATTAGCTTTTTGCGTTAATTACTTAACACACTACAAAGATACAGGCAAAGCAAGCTTATTTAAAATACAAAAACAGGCTATTGTGAAAATTATTTTATAGTTATAAATTTTTTAAATTATTGATAATCATGTATTTACGTCAAAATATATCATTAATAATGTGAAAATAAAGTATTTTTAAGTGTCGTTTTTTTTGCAAAAAAAGTAGAAAAAAACTTAAAAAAAGATGGAAATTAACTTGACAAGCAGTTTTTGTGCATAAATTCTGATTGAATTTTTATATTGTGCTTGATTAGGAACTACTAAGTATTCAAGGTAGTGCATCAAATCTAATACTACGTTAGCGCGAGGCTCCAGCCTCGTGTTAAGTATTCCGCTGCCTCTGGCGGCAGACAACCGCCAGACCTGTCCCGCCGAAGGGAAACTTTAGTCGGGAGGCGGAAAAATAAAGGAACGAGGCTAGAGCCTCGCACCAACAATGAGCAGTACATTTGATACACTACCTTATTCAAAACGATAACATTTATGCGAGTTTATACTTCTAGCTGGGTACGCCTTTCTTTTATTTTTTTGCTTGGCTTTTATTTTAGTTGCCAACAAGGACCTAGCGATTTATCCCTTTCTCCTATTTTTTCAGACCATATGGTTTTACAGCAAGCAGAACAGGTACCTATCTGGGGAACCGCAGCTCCTTATACTAATGTCACGGTAGATGGAAGTTGGGGGAATTCCGTTAGCGCAAGGACGAATAGCCAAGGTCAATGGGATACAGACATTTTAATGCCTGCTGCTGGCGGTCCTTTTGAAGTAACCATTAGTACTAATGATACCGCAATTATTATAAAAGATGTGATGGCTGGTGAAGTATGGTTGTGTTCAGGGCAATCCAATATGGAAATGCCTTTAGAAGGATGGTTGCCAACAGACCCTATATTAAATGCGGACGAAGAAATAGCCAATGCAAATTATCCGATGATTCGAATGTTTACGATGCAAAAGGCGATTGAAGTCGCACCAACTACGGAATATGCTGGGAGTTGGGAAGTCTGTAATTCAGCCAATGCAGGAGATTTTAGTGCGACTGCTTATTTTTTTGGTAGAACTTTGCATCAAAAGTTAAACGTTCCTATCGGGTTAATTCATACGAGTTGGGGAGGAACACCCGCAGAAGCTTGGACCGAAGGCAATCATTTGACAAGTATTACCGATTACTTAAATGTTCTTCAAGAATTGGAACAGGCAAAACCGCAGCAACTAGCCCTCAACAATTGGCTGAGCAATAAAGAGATAATAGCCCCTACAATATTGCCAGAAGAAACCCAATGGCAAAATTTGGATTTTAAAGACGAAGGTTTGATTACTGGACAAATTATAGAAAATAAGTTAACGAATATCAATATGCCGATGATGTGGGAACAGGAAGAAATTGGATTGGACGCTTTTGATGGCACTATTTTATTTAGAAAAGAAGTGGTGATTCCAAATGCTTTTTTAAACCAAGAATTGACACTAGAATTAGGCGCGATTGATGATATGGATGAAACGTATTTTAATGGTATAAAAGTAGGTGCAATGATGGGAACAGGGAAATGGAATACCAAAAGAGTCTATACGATTCCCAAAGAATTGACGAGCAAAAACAAAAATTTAATAGCTATTCGCGTTGTAGATACTGGCGGCGGCGGCGGCTTTAGTAGCGGCAAAGAAAGCATGCGCTTATATATAAAAGGTAGAAACGAATCTGTCAATTTAGGTGGGGACGGATGGAATTACTTACCAATAGCAGAATATGGAAAAGGGAAATTTTATTTATATGGCGGAACCATAGCCGATTTTGAAGACAGGCCCAAAGTAGATATAGCATTCAATGCACATTCTCCAACCGTGTTGTATAATGCGATGATTGCCCCATTAGTGCCTTATTATATTAAAGGAGTGATTTGGTATCAAGGAGAGTCCAATGCGGAACGAGCCAAACAATACGAGACGCTTTTTCCTAAAATGATAGAAAGCTGGCGGACGGCATGGAATGACCGACCTTTTCCATTTTATTTTACCCAAATAGCCCCTTACAATTATGGCAATGGAAATGGGATTGCTTCTGCACAATTAAGAGATGCGCAACGAAAAGCATTGGCTGTTCCCAATACAGGAATGGCAGTAACGTTGGATATAGGTAATTCAGATAATATTCATCCTGCTAATAAACAAGATGTGGGAAAACGATTGGCCTTATGGGCGTTGGCAAAAGACTATCATCAATCGGATATTTTATTTTCTGGCCCTTTATACAAGGGAATGACGATTGAAGAAAATAAAATTCGAGTAGCTTTTCAATTTGCAGATGGTTTGAAGACCGAAAAGAGAACCGTTCCAGGCGTTGAAATTGCTGGCGCAGATAATCAATTTTTACCTGCGATTGCTATTATTGAAGGTAAGGAACTGGTCGCTCATCATCCGCAAATAGAGAGCCCACTTCATGTTCGATATGCTTTTAAAAATAGTAGTGCGGCTACTTTATTTAATGGGGCGGGATTGCCTGCTTCTAGTTTTACTACGGAAGAATAGATAAGGAATGAATTAAAATTAAAATGACAATTAAAATTATAGGGCGAACGAAAAGTCAAAATCATAATATATAACTCATTGAAAAAACTAGCG
>CAYMSC010000301.1:0-8044 GCA_964392805.1 uncultured Saprospiraceae bacterium | reverse complement strand
GTGTAGGTCTTTATTCTGTGGGTAATGGATAGAACTCCAAGTTCTGGAAGCTCTTTCCATACCTATGCCGCTTCGTCACCAAGAATAACTACTTTCAAGATACCGTCTCCTTGTCTAATATCATCAATAACATCCAAACCATCTACTACTTTTCCAAAACAAGTATGATTTCTATCTAAGTGAGCCGTATTATTTCTGCTATGGCAAATAAAGAATTGAGAACCACCAGTATTTCTACCAGCATGCGCCATTGATAATACCCCTCTGTCGTGGTGTTGATTATCTCCGTCCAATTCACAATCAATCTTATAACCTGGGCCTCCTGTTCCAGGATGACCACTAACACCTTCTCTAGTATTAGGACAGCCACCTTGTATTACAAAATCAGGAAGGACTCTGTGAAAATTTAAACCATCATAGTAACCTTCCTTTGCTAATTTTACAAAGTTGGCTACCGTATTAGGCGCATCATCAGCATAAAATTCGATAGTCATTACGCCTTTTTCAGTGTGCATTTCTGCGGTCATAGTTAGAATTTTAAATTTGTAGATTTTTAGAAATACTACAAATTTGGTCTTAAAAAAGCGTAAAAGTAGGCAATCTTATTTAAAGATGAGTGGCTTTTTCCTAAAATGAAAGCGCTATCATAAATCTTGATGCTCTTATCTTTAACTTTGATTTTTCTGCCTTTTGCGTTCTCAGGCTGACCGAAAATAGGAGGATTTGCTAAATTTTCAAAATTTAGTAAATCTAAATTATTGGTTATCAAGCAAAAAAAGATTTACTAAATCTGCTAGATTTAGCAAATCAGCGTTTGCGGTCAGCCTGTTCTGACTTCTGACAATCATCGAAGATGATGTTCTGACAACGGAGTGGTCTGACTGCTGACCTCTTTCTAAAGGTGTAATCCACATTCTGTCTTTGGACTATTATTCCAGCGACCTGCTCGTCCCTTACCGGGAACAGTACAATGTTTACAACCAATCGAAGAATAGCCTTTAGCTACTAAAGGATGAAAAGGAAGGTGATTTTTTTTGATATATGCTTTTCGTTCTTCTTCCGTCACATCTAATAATGGATAGAACTTTAAAATACTATTTCTTTGTTCAAAAATATTTAAGGTAGAACGGTGGTCACTTTGCCACTCCATTAAGCCAGATACCCAAACGGTGAAGCGTTCTTTGATTAAATCGAGTGGTTTGACTTTATTAATAGAACAACAAAAATCAGGATTTTTAGTCCAAGTCTTATCTTTTTGTGTGAAATTATGCTCGTAGGCATCTGCAGTAACAGATTCAACTTGTAGGCCATATAATTCGGTGAGCATTTCCTTGTAGTTCAGGGTCTCTGTGAAATGATATCCTGTATCTATAAAATAGATTTTTTGTGCTTTATTGACTGCTGAAAAGGCATGAAGTAAGAAAGCAGAGGTAGCAGCAAAAGAACTGGTCAACATAACCTCTGCTACATCAAAGTCTTTATACAATGCCGTGATGCGTTCTTTTACACTTAACGACTTATATTTCTCATTTAATTCATTAATTTTTTCTGGTGATAATACCCGCTTTTTTATCGCAGTTTCAATCATGCTTTTGTTCTATTTTATAAAAGAAAAGGACTTACAAAACAGCTCCTTTTCCTAAAAGTTCAATTAATTTCCCTTCACAAAACTACAATTTTTTAGGACAGAAAGTGTAGTTTTTAAAATTGATTGTAAAATATTGATTATCAATGAATTGAAATTGAGATTTACATGAAAAAAACAACATATTTAGTTGTTTTTTAGTGTTTTTTGTCAAAAATGACGTTTAAAATAAATCAAGGAATAAGAAAAGGTAAGTACGCTGTAAATTAAGTGATTTATATTTGCTCGACGACTTCGACGCCTCGCAAAAGGAATGCTTAGGGAGTTAGGAAAAATAAAATTTTTGGTTGAATGGATTCGTCCGCATGAACAAGTAGCATTTGTTCATGCGGACGAATTAGGAAAACATCGAAAAACAATTTTATAACTTAACAATATGCCCAATCTTCGGGTCTATCTTCCCATCCAACATCGGCAAATATAAAGCTGCTAGTTCTAAAGCCCCCTCAGAATTTTTTACAGTCATCCAATCACCAATTTGACCAGTGAATCCCATCCATGCCATCCCTACTCGCTGCTGGAACCCTTCAACTCCCCATTCTTTATTTCGCTTTAATGCCTGTGTAGGAGCGAAGAAAAATTTACCATTTGTTGCCGCACTACCTGCTCCGCCTCGTTGTGTCCAATCTACCATTCCTACCAAACAATTATAGACTAATTTACTGCCTAAATGCCCTTGTAAACTTTCTTGTAATTGCGCATTTCCAGAAAAATCAACAATAACACTATTTTCATTATTGCCAATTTGAGGAACCTGGTCATAAGATAGGACCTGGTCGTAATAACCTAGCCCTTCTACAAATTCCATATTCCCTTGTGAGGTGAGGCCAATAATAGTTAGACTGCGGTCTGACTTACGCTTAGCTAATAAATGAGCCAATCCAATTGCCGTTTTACTAGAGGCACTGGTCAAAATAATGCTGGTCCCGCCAAAAAAATCATTATCGTCCATAAAATCATCTATCAAAAAAGAAGTGGTGAATAATGGACGAAATAGACTTTGAATCGCTTCTCCTTTTTTGGAATACCCGGGGTCTGTTTTGGTGTTGATATAATTATTATAAATGGGCGGAAGTGCTTGTCGATGGGCTATACCATCCATGAAATTGGTTGGTTTTACCTTGGTTGGAGACATGATTAAATGACTACCCATCGGATAATACCCATAAAAACGTTCTCCAATTGGAATCCCCTCATTATTGGAGGCTATGACCTCTGCGAATCCCCACATCGGAATAATACCCCATTCATCGGAGACAGGAAAAAAATTCCAATAGCCTACCATTTCTCCGACGGTGGCATAGGTGATATTATTAGCCGTAAACGCAAATTGGTCGACTTTAACTAAAATTTGCCCTGCTGCTAAATTTGCCGCAGTAGGTGCTTCTTGTTTGACGATTTTGTATTGATGAAAATCTTTTCGGTTGACATGAATATTAAAGGCAGACATAATGTGATTTATTTTTTACTAAAGGAAATAGGTTTAACAATTTTCAATTTTCAAAAGGGAAGAGCAAGCAAACGATAATCTTTAAGAGCTAATACCATAGAATTCTATGGAGCTAATACTTTAAATTGCCGATTAGTTAAATAAACGATTCATTTTAAGTGTTTTAGCTAATCGCTCGACTCAAATAAATATAAATTTATTTTTATCTTACTACTATATTACAAAGTAAGAAGTCCTATTTTTACGTTTAGGAACGCTGAAAAAATAAATGCTTATTCTTAAAATTATAACTTTCTGATTCTCAGTGCTTTTTTAATTTTAATTTGCATTGTGACTATTCAGAATAGAGATTAGAGACCATTACATTGAGAGAAAAGAGACTTAGTATCGGCAAATATTAATTTAATAGATTCAAAAATGGTCAAATTTCCGAAAAATAAATCTCGGTTCTCTATTCTCTACTCTCGGTTCTGAATAGTTACTTTGCATTTTAATTTTAATTCCTTCCTTAGTATTATTGAAAAAATAAATTTACCATAAGAATTTTGAATTGAATCTTTTTTCTATAGGTTTTCAACCCATACAAAAGCTTACCCATCCGTAAACGGTTCGCTTTTGAAAAGCTCATATTTCAAAATTGGTAAATTTATTTTTTCAAAGTTCCTTATAATTACTGAAAACTTATGAATTTACAAAAAATCCAAGCTTATATCCTTAAATTTAAAAGTCATTTAAAGAGTAAGTATAAAGAAGATACCCTTTATCGTTGGGAAAGCCTGCAAAATTTTAAGCTTAACTTCAATTTAGAAACAGAAGCACTGCGTCAAATGTATGATAAAAGTTTGCAAAATACGCAAACTGTTCGGCTTTGGAAAGACAGACAATATTTTCCCAAAGAAATCATGTTGCTTTTTTGTGACTTACAACCAGAATATGTCAAATTTGCTTTTACAGACTTATTCAATGAAAACAAAACGATTGAAGGGCGAATGGATAGGTTTGTTTTTTATTGTGAGGAACTTTTACAGGCGTACAAAGAAAAATATCCTTTGAAAATAGAAAACAACCATTATCACCATTATCCGATTATCTCTTTATACCTTAATTTTTATTATCCTGAACAGTACGCTCTTTACAATTTTTCTATTTTCAAAAAAACGATGATTAATTTAGGAAGTAGAGATATTCCTAAATTAAATGATATTGAACGATTTTTTAAAATCTGTCGAACGCTTAATAAATTTTTAGCTAAAGATGACGAAATTTGGACACTTCACCAACAACGCTTGCATCCCACTAAACATTTTCAAGGCAAATCTTTACTTTTGGTAAACGAATTTTGTGAAATGATTAGTTGGGACTAATGATTTCTAACTTTTTTCTGTACTTTCCGTAGAAAATTGAACATTTAAAAAAACGTAATAATCCCGATTTTATGGCAAAGAAAAAATCAAATAAAAAGTCAGCAAAGCAAAAAACGAATAAACAATTAAAAAAAGGGACTAATAATTTCTTTACGACTTATTGGCAAGAGAAATCACCAGTCTTCAAATTTATGGCAGGTTTTGCTGCTTGCATTATCGCTTTTTATGCTTTGTATTATTCTACATGGTTTGAGACAAATTTTAAAACACCTATTTTAGCAATGCAAGCTATAGCAGGAGGTGCTTTGTTAAACCTTTTTGGATTTGGTGTTAGCGTAGCGGATGCGGCTATTTCTGGAGCAGGCGCATCTGTAAAGATAGCAGGTGGGTGTGACGGATTAGAAGCAACAGCCTTATTTTTGGCAGCCATATTGGTTTTTCCATTGCCTTTCAAATTTAAGTGGCCGGGTCTATTGGGAGGCTTCTTAGTTTTATCGATAGTGAATATCTTAAGAATTGCAGGCTTGTATTTGACCCAAAAATATTGGCCCGAAGCTTTTGATTTTATGCACGTCCAAGGAGGGCTTTATTTTTATTCTATCGTTACTATTTTGCTCATGCTTGTTTGGGCTAATTGGGCATTAAAAAATTATAAAAAAGAACGACTAGCTATGTCTGTTGATTAATCAAATAGAATGAACTTACAAACCATATTATTAAAAAAATTTTTACCTTTTGTCCTTTTATTTTTGACACTTTCTGTCCTCTCAATGAGTTCTACCGTGCAAAAGGTCTATTATCCTATTTTTAGTAATTTTGCCACCTCCTTATTAAATAATTCTATCTCCGATACGTATTTTAAGGATAAGCCAAAAACGGCTAAAACGGACTTTGATTATAACACGATTGGTGTACTTTTTCAATCAAAAAAAGTATTGAGGGCAATTACTAGTGAAGCAAAAAAGCAAAATGTACAAGCTAGATATGATTATCAAGGGTTTAAACTGAAAATTGACGAGACGTTTATTGCGCCATTGATTTTTTTTGCTTGCCTGTTGATTTTTACACCGGGTTCATGGAAAAATAAAGTGGTAGCTTTTATCATCGGCACGCTGTTGATTTTAGGATTTGCTTATTTGATTGTTTACTTCAAAGGTTTATATATGGTGAGCAAATCAGGTGTTAGAGACTTTCAATATGCTGCTAACGATATTAATTTTTTCAAAATACTACATTTTTTCTTTAGCTCGGTTACTATCGTGACCGTCGTATTGCTTACTTGGATATTGGTATCTTTTAGAAAAAGCGAGTTGAATAAACTGTTTACGGACTCGGTGGAATGAATGTGATAATATAAATATGCCTATCTGAATAGGGGACAAATCCTCTTAATACTTACTCCTCTTCAAATAACCGATTAATTTGCGCAGATGAAAATAAAAGCAGTTTTACAATATTTAGAAACCATCGCCCCACCTACTTATCAAGAATCTTATGATAATGCTGGATTAATTATTGGTGATGCTTCAGAAAAAGTTACTGGCGTGATTTGTTGTTTGGATTCTACGGAAGCGGTTGTAGACGAGGCGATTGCCAAGAATTGTAATTTAATTATTGCTCACCATCCAATTGTGTTTAAAGGGCTAAAACGATTTAATGGTAAAAATTATATCGAGCGAGTCGTAATGAAAGCGATTCGTCACCATATTGCGATTTATGCGATTCATACCAATTTAGACAATATGCTCTATCAAGGCGTGAATACTCGAATTGCTCAACAACTAGCCTTAAAAAATACCAAAATTTTAGCTCCTAAGAAAAATTTCAAAAAGCTTTTTACCTTCGGTAGTGAACAAGTATTGAATCAACTCCGAAGCGAATTATTTGAACTTGGTGCAGGGATAGTTGAAGGGCAACAACATTTAAGTTATGCGTCTGTGGGGGCAGGAACAGCAAACGGGAAAGGAGCAGGAAAAGTGAAATTAGAACTCCTTTTTCCACTCCATTTGAATGGTCGAGTTACAAGTATTTTGAATAAATATGTGGCTAATGAGGACATTAATTACGACATCGTATCGGTAGAAAATACAAATACATTAATTGGTTCTGGAATGATTGGAGAATTGGAAAAACCGATGTCTGAAAAGACCTTTTTGAAATATTTGAAAAACAAGATGCAAGTTACTTGCGTTAAACATACGGCACTGTCCAATAAAAAAATAGCGAAGGTAGCTTTTTGTGGTGGTGCTGGTGGTTTTTTATTAAAAAATGCAATTCGCCAACAAGCAGATATTTTTATCACAGCGGACTACAAATACCACGAATTTTTTGATGCAGATGGGCAGATTATTATAGCGGATATTGGGCATTATGAAAGTGAACAATTCACTATTAATCTTTTACATGAGGTTTTAACGCAGAAATTTAGTAATTTTGCGGCTCATTGCACCCAAGTAAATACTAATCCTGTTAGTTATTATTTTTAATTTGGAATGCAAAATATTGATTGTCAGTTTTTTATGCCAAATACATTAGTGTTTTTTCAAAGTTTCTTACTTTAATATTATTGTAAATTTGCATACTAACTTTCTATAACTTTATCTACTTTTCCACAAAATCATATATAAATATGGCAAAAGAATTAACGGTAGCTGAAAAATTAAAGCAATTATACGAATTGCAATTGGTGGATTCAGACATTGGAGGCATTGAAATCCTTAAAGGAGAGTTGCCTATGGAGGTAAAAGATTTAGAAGACGAAATTGCTGGATTGGCTACTAGAGTCAATCGTTTGAAGAAGGATATTGATGGTGTTAACTATGAGATAGGAAAACATGAAAGCAATATCAAAGAATCGGAGTCTTTGATTGAAAAGTACAACCGTCAAATGGATAATGTAAAGAATAATCGGGAATACGATGCTTTACAGAAAGAATTAGAGTTGCAAAAATTAGAAATCCAATTATCTGAAAAGAAAATTAGAGAATCTAAAAAATCACTTGAGGGTAAAGAAGAAACCCTAAAAGCAGCAATTGCTAGATTTGAAGGAAAGGAAAAGGATTTGGAAATTAAGAAGGTTGAATTAGAAAAAATTCAAGAAAAAACAATCCTAACCGAAGAAAAATTAATTCGGAAGTCTGAAAGAATCCGTAAGAAAGTCGAAGACCGTTTGCTAAAAGCTTACGATAGAGTACGCGCGACTTACCGAAATAGATTAGCTGTTGTTACGGTTGCTAGAGATTCTTGTGGTGGTTGTTTCAACAAGATACCACCTCAACTACAAATGGAGATTGGTAACCGTAAAAAAATCATCGCTTGTGAGCACTGTGGTAGAGTTTTAGTAGATGATGATATTTTATCTGTTGGTAAAAAAGTAAAAGTAAAAGTAGAAGCGCCCGCAGCAGAATAAAGGACGCATTCTTATAAATAGGGCATTATTAATAGTCGCCCTTGATAAAAAGCCTCGAAGTATTTGCTTCGAGGCTTTTTTAATGTACGTTGAACAGTTTTAAATAAACCCGCTTAATTAGTTCCCCTCAAACAATTCATATACAAATAAATATTAATTGGTATCATATTTGTTTA
>CAYMSC010000300.1:5015-8047 GCA_964392805.1 uncultured Saprospiraceae bacterium | reverse complement strand
TTGATTTTTCAATTGAATGTTTTTATCATAGGTTTTCAACCCATTACAAAAAAAAACATTTGAAAAATGCGGAACTTATTTTTTCGTCGTCTCTTAGGAACTTTGAAAAAATAAATTTACCAATTTTGAAATGAATACTTTTTTGTATGGGTTGAAAACCTATAAAAGATTCAATTCAAAATTCTTCTGATAAATTTATTTTTTCAATAATACTTAATTAATTGAAAATCAATAATAAAGATGAATTTGGAGGGTGAAATTCCTTCAATTTTAAACGTGGTTTCGAGGCTTCCATCCCTTTGGGTTTGGAAGCTTTTTTATTTTTTTTTAAAAAAAACTAGCATTATACTTTAATTTCCCATAATTTTGTCTATATAAACAACCTCCCTTTTATTTCCCCTCTTATATACTATTAATATTCTTCAATCTTCTTTTTTAATAATTGAACATTGTTGAAAATCGTTTCCATCGTATTAAACAAACAGAACAGAATTTAGCTATTAATAAAGCATATTCTTTTGCTTTCCTTTAGTTTACATTTCTTTTTCTTTCCTACTTTTCAATACCCTTTTTCAAATATTATTTTATTTTATCTAATATAATTTAATGTATTTATTGCATTTTATTTTACTCAGATAATAAATGCTACCCATATCTATTTTAACCTACCTATTATCAAAGATGTATCAATCTATTGTGTAAATAGTATTGTCCCTACCCATCGACTCCCCATATAAATAGCAAATAAACCGCCCATTATATACTATTTTTTAATTTAAATTATGAACAATGAATCAAATTTACCGTGCTTTAACATTTATCTTATGTTTCATGGTATTCAATTCGTGGGCTAAGACACCTACTATTGAAGATGCACTTTTTTCTACAAGTACAGACTTTACCTTAAGTAATACCTACTTGAGTAGTAAAGACAAAATCTATTCGGGGGAGTCCATAAAAAATGGAAACCATATTGGGATAGTTGAAGCCACAAATCAATCTTTATTTGAAAACTCATGTGGGTCGAATAGGGCAATTGATACTTACATAGTTGGTGTAAGGGGACAAGAAAGACCTTGTTTTGATATTCCAAACCCTGAGAACGTAACAAGAGTTATTGTTGAACTTTGGGTAGCAGGAGAATCAGTTCGAACGGTGAGATTTACAGCTAATGGAGGTTCTTCTGGATCAGAAACAGCTACTGCATCAGGAATACAAGTAATACAGGCTGATGGTTCTGGAGAGAATGAATATCTTTTCAGAAATACCTTCGAAGGTAATTTTAGTGAAGTTTGTTCAGGAAATAGTGATGGAAGAAGTATGGCTATTTACGTAGAAAGAAGAATTGAAGGAGCTGGATCTGGTGCCATTTTAGTAGATAGAGAAATACATAGTAGAAATGGAAATCTAGATTGTGTTACTTTGGATGCTGCATTTTTACAAAGTGATGGAATGAGTGAAATTCGCTTTGATATTCCAATTCATGAAAAAGGAGATACCGATAGACCTGTATCAATAGAGATTGATATAAAGGATCGTAATAATCGAATCTTAGCTACAAAATCGGAAGTATTCACAGAGCAAAATGCTGGAGATGAAGCATCTTTGTTCAGTATGACTTTTCAAGATGTATCTGAACAAGCTGTAAATGCTACGATTACTATTTGTTCGCCAACTAATAATGGGGAATCATTTGGTATAGGCTTAGTTACCTTTAGCTCGGATTGTATCGAGCCAAGAATTACTTTGGAATGTCCAACTGACCTTACGGCTGTTGCTGCTTTAGGAGAAACTGGAACTGTTGTAACTTGGGATGTCCCTGTTGGTACGACTACTTGTTTGCTAGGTGGAGCAGCTACTTGTGCAAATACGAATATTAGAGATTTTGATTTCATTGGAGAATTTAATGGTAGTAGATATTTTTGTTCAGAAAGAGACGATTTTGTTTGGGAAGATGCTCGTGTTAGAGCTTTAGCGGCTGGAGGTCACTTAGCGGTTATTTGTAGCGCAGCAGAAAATGAATTTATCAGAAGTGGGTTAAGAAGCGATGATGTTTGGATTGGCTATACTGATTCAAGGTCAGAAGGAAACTTTGTATGGGTGAATGGCGAAGACTGCACTTATACAAATTGGAGAGCAGGAGAACCTAATAATAATGATGGAAATGAAGATTTTACAAGATTATTACAAGAGTCAGGAGAATGGACAGATAGAAATGACCGATTTGAAGCAAAATTTATAATGGAAATCCCATGTGAGAATAATACACAACAAGGAGGTGCGGTTACCACTCAATTAGCTGGTCCTGCACCGGGTAGTATTTTTCCTATTGGTATGACAATGGTTACTTATGAATCTGTCGATGCATGTGGAAATGCGGAAACTTGTTCTTTTAAAGTAACAGTTGAAGAAACGATTGACCCTTGTGCGGGTAATGGTTCTCCTATGGTAGAGGTAGAAGTAAGAGATCCAGAATGTGGCGAAGATAATGGAAAAATCACCTTTACTTTTGATGATACTGCTAGTAGAACTAATATAGAATTTAGTAGAGATGGAGGCCAAACTTTTGACTTGAATGTGCTAGATAATACTGGAATGGCAATGTACAGTGATTTAGCACCTGGTACTTTTAATATAGCAGTAAGATGGGGGAATGGTCAATGCCCCGTAGATTTAGGCTCAGTTACTTTAGATGATGCTAGAGAACTTGCTGGTACTCAATGTGATGATGGTAACGGCAATACTTTGAATGATGTGATTGCAACAGATGGATGTACTTGTGAAGGTATACCAGTTGGTGCAATTTCTTTAGAATGTGCAGATGATATTTTAGTCATTACAGATTTTGGAACTAATGGAGCAATTGTAATTTTTGACGCACCAACTACAAGCACTACTTGTGGATTAAACGGATTAGAAGTTGAGCAGGTTGAAGGTCCAGCTTCTGGCAGCCTTTTCCCATTTGGAACTACGGTTGTGAAGTATTTAGTGACAGATGCTTGTGATAATATGGAAATGTGTTCTTTTGAAGT
>CAYMSC010000300.1:2447-4915 GCA_964392805.1 uncultured Saprospiraceae bacterium | reverse complement strand
ATTGCAGCAGATGGATGTACTTGTGAAGGTACGCCCGTTGGCGCTATTTCTTTAGATTGTGAAGATGACATTAGTGTTATTGCAGGTCCAGGAGAAGAAGGAGTTCTAGTAATTTTTGAAGAACCGAATGCAAGTACTATCTGTGGATTAAATGGATTAAATATTGAACAAGTGGAAGGATTAGCTTCTGGAAGTATTTTTCCAGTTGGAACGACTACTGTAAAATATGTTGTGACAGATGCTTGTGATAATATGGAGATGTGTTCTTTCGATGTAGTTATTGAAGAAACACCATTGACATTAGCGATTGATTGTGTTGAAGATATTGAAGTTACAGCAGCAGTAGGAGATAATGGAGCGATTGTTACTTTCAATAATCCTTCTATTGATACTAATTGTCCAGCAGATGGATTCAATGTAACAATTACAGAAGGACTAGAGAGTGGAAGCCTTTTCCCTGTTGGTTCTACGACTGTTACTTTTGAAGTAGCAGATGGTTGTGACCAAGTAGAGGAATGTTCAATTATAGTAATCGTAAATCCTGCACCAACAGGAGATATTACATTTGATTGTAATGATGATATAGAATTAACAGCAGCAGTAGGAGCAAACAGTGCAATTGTTACTTATACAGACCCAACGGCTCAAACAACTTGTAGCTTAGATGGTTTATCAGTTGTAAGAATAGTCGGACCAGCTTCTGGTGCTGCTTTCCCCGTTGGAACAACAACAATTACTTTTATCGCATCAGATGCTTGTGGTGAGGAAGAAACTTGTACTTTCGATGTAACAGTTACTCCACCAGATTTACCAACAGGTTCTATTGGAGATTTAGTATTCTTAGATGAAGACCAAGATGGTATTCAAGATGCTGGTGAAATAGGAGTAGGAAATGTAACCGTGAAATTATTAGACGCAGCAGGGAATATTCTAGCAACAGATATTACGGAAAATAATGGAGCTTATTCTTTTACTGAAGTAGAAGCAGGTGACTATATCATTATGGTTAATACACCAGATGGTTTAGAAGTTTCACCAACGGACGAAGGAAATAATGAAGCTACTGATAGTGATATTTTACCAAATGGCATGACTGAAGTATTTACTTTAGCGCCAGGTGAAGATATAGACTATATTGATGCAGGTTTGACTCCGCCAGTTGTAATTGAGTTTGTAAAAGTAGGAGATATTGTATTTTTAGATAGTAATGGAAATGGTTTACAAGATAACAATGAATCAGGTATTCCAAACGTCTTAGTTTTCTTATTAGATGGAAATGGTCAGCAACGAGCATTTACTACTACTGACGGAAACGGTATGTATATGTTTAATGACTTATTACCCGGTGATTACCAACTTAGATTTGTTGGACATCCAAATAGTTTGATAGTTACAGAACAAGATGCAGGGAATAATGATGATATAGATAGCGATATTAACTCACAAGGATTGACGGAGGTATTTACTTTAGTAACTGGATTTGATGATAGCAGAGATGCAGGATTCAGACCTAGAGATATTCAACCTGACCCAGCAAGAATTGGTAACCTAGTATTCTTGGATGCTAACGAAAATGGTCAATATGATAGTGGCGAAGCAGGTATTGATGGCGTACAAGTAAAATTATTATCTATAACTGGTGATGTTTTACAAACTACTGCTACTGCTAATAATGGTATGTATAGCTTCGCTGTTGAAGCAGGTGAATACATCGTAATGTTTGGAACACCATCTGGATTTGATGCGACTAACCAATCTGGTAATGCAGCAGACGGTGTGGATAATGATAGTGATATTGATCCTACAACTGGAATGACAGGAACGTTTGTGGTTGCAGCAGGAGACGCTAATCCTACTATTGATGCAGGTTTTGTTGAAGAATCAGTAGTTATTATTCCTGGTGACGGACCAGTTAATTGTGGTGAAGTTACTGCTAGCGTTGATGATGGAAAAGTGATTGTTGAAGACTTGAACGGAACAAATGCAAAAGTTGAAATAATTGGAGCTGGAACTAGTTGGGCACCTGTCTTAATATGCGGTGACGATGGAGAAGCTTGTGGAACTATGACGATGATTGATGATTTACCAGAAGGAGACTATACCGTAAAAATCCAATTATGGGGAGCTGATGGTAGCTATTGTTATACAGAAAGAAATGTTACAGTGGAAACAGATAATGTACCAACATGTAATGTAAATGGCGGAACAATTGCGACTACGGATGACATTACAGATTTATGTGTAAATGACGGAGAAGCAAGTATTGTCAATTTTACAGTAACAGGTAGTACTGGTTCAAATAGAGCATGGATAGTGACGGATGCAGATGGCAACATCATAAATCCAGATGCACCAAGTAGTGTAAATTTTGAAGGAGCAGGACCAGGTACTTGTAGAGTGTACTATTTAAGATATGAAAACATAGAAGGCTTAGAAGCAGGTGCAAATATCAACGATTTGACTGGATG
>CAYMSC010000300.1:0-2347 GCA_964392805.1 uncultured Saprospiraceae bacterium | reverse complement strand
ATGAAAACATAGAAGGCTTAGAAGCAGGTGCAAATATCAACGATTTGACTGGATGTTTTGATTTATCTAATGGAATTTCTGTAAGTAGAATTGAAGATTGTGATACTGGAGGAGAGCCACAATGTAACGTAAATGGCGGAACAATTGCGACTACGGATGACATTACAGATTTATGTGTAAATGACGGAGAAGCAAGTATTGTCAATTTTACAGTAACAGGTAGTACTGGTTCAAATAGAGCATGGATAGTGACGGATGCAGATGGCAACATCATAAATCCAGATGCACCAAGTAGTGTAAATTTTGAAGGAGCAGGACCAGGTACTTGTAGAGTGTACTATTTAAGATATGAAAACATAGAAGGCTTAGAAGCAGGTGCAAATATCAACGATTTGACTGGATGCTTTGATTTATCTAATGGAATTTCAGTAACTAGAGTTGAAGATTGTGATGCAGGAGGAGAGCCACAATGTGAAGAGGTAATCGTTTCAACAGGAAATGGTACTATCAGTTTAGATGGTTTATCTGCTCCATTTGCAGTAGTTAAAGTCCATGACATCAATGCAGGCTGGACAGTTGTTGACCAATGTTTTGGTTGTGATGACTTCACTACTTTCAATGTACCGGAAGGTGCTTATAATGTAGTAATTGAGTTTTACAGAGGGGTATGGGTTGATAGTTACTGTAGAATAGATGTACCAGTTGAGGTTTCAAATGGCGATGGACCAGTTGTTATTGATAGCGACAGAGATGGTATTCCTGCTGAAGATGATTGTAATGATAATGATGATAGTGTTGGTGCAAGACAAGCACCGGGTACAGAATGTAATGATAATAATCCAGCTACTAGCAATGATATGATCCAAGAAGATGGATGTACTTGTGCAGGGGAAGAAGAAATAGTTATAATAAGAGAAGTTTGTGAAGAACGAGAAGTATTTAATACAGATAACTGTCAGTTTAATATCATTTATGGTTTATTCTTAAAGTTAGATGGATTTGATGAGTACTACGGTGTTCAAGACGCTTCTTTTGTAGAATTTACGGATGGAACAGCATTATTTACCGCTACGGCTATCAATAATACTAATCCAAATATTGGTTGGGAAATGGAAGTAGAGTTTGGCGGTAGAACGACCCTAGCGGAAGTTGCGCCTAAACAACACAACTGTTTAGCAGTTGACGTAAATGAGTTTTATTTCTACGAAACCTTAAATGGTACATTAACAGGTATTAATGCTGCTGCGGGGGCAAGTATGAATATTACAAGAATTGGATCTGCATTCCAATTAGGAGATGGAGCAAATATTACGCATAATGGATTTGACTTTGGAGGTAGTGGTTGGTTTTCTGCGGATATGCTGACACAGCCTACTAATGGCTTAGAATTTATTTTAAACGAAGGGGCTCAAGGTCAGAATGGTGATATTAATATCAATCTTTCTGGTGACGCTACAACATGTATTGAAGGTAGAGATAATAGTGAATTAGATTGTGGAAATGTTTCTGTTGTCGTTTCAGATGGTGAAATTATTATCAATGGATTAACTGCACCAATCGAAATTGTAAAAGTATTCAATTCAAACTTTGTACCTATTAGTGACTGTACTGGTGACTGCGGCGAAAGCGTAACTGTTGCTGCTACTCCTGGTAACTATGTTGTTAGAGTGAATTTCTATACAGCTAATTGGGTAGGTGAATGTGAAGTAGATATTCCAGTAATTGTTCCTGCTAGTGCAGGTAGTGCTTCTAGCAGAAATGCACCTCAGTTAAATATGAATACTTTTGAAAGTAACCGTGAGGTGACCGTAGAATGGTTAACCAATACAGGCTACAAGAATGATGCTTATGTAATTGAAAAATCTACTGATGGAACAACCTTCCAAGCATTGAATGAAGTAGCGAATAAAGATAATTCTGATGACTTAGCTTACTACAAAGGAGTTGATGCGCAACCAGTATTAGGAGCAAATTACTACCGAGTGAAGCAAATCTATACAGATGGTTCTTTTGATTATACAGATGTTCAGTTGGTTAACTTCGACATTGATTTACAATCTTTAGCAGTATTCCCTAATCCTGCAAGAGAGGAGTTATTTGTGAGCTTAAAAGCACATGCTGGACAGACAGCGAACTTACAGATTATCAATACTTATGGCCAAGTTGTTCGTCAACTGGCAATTGATGAGATTCCTGCGGAAGCTATTCGTTTAGATTTAGGTGACATACAAAATGGCTTGTATCACTTATCTATCCAAGTAGACAACTCGAATATCATTTCTAAGAAAGTGTTGGTAAGCAGATTATATTAAAAAAAATCATTAATCTTTGGTTGTTAGTCTTTAGT
>CAYMSC010000299.1:0-8069 GCA_964392805.1 uncultured Saprospiraceae bacterium | reverse complement strand
CTAGAACCAAAATAAGCTCGTCCAGATGACCAACTTATTATTTCGTCGTTACTAAGCGTTAACTTATTGCCTTTTGTTAGACTAATGCCAAAGGTAGTTTTAGACAAAAGAGTTTGATAATTTGCTCACCTCCATACCCCTAAACTATTATACCTCTATACCTTTCTATTCCTAAAGAATTTCAAGTATCAAATCCTTTATTATTCTATTATTGTCACTTAATTTGACAGAATAAGTACCAGAAGTATCGGGAAGGCTTAGCGTATGATTCAAACTATTCCTTTCCGTACCATCAATGATTTTTTCTTGAATTAATTCTGCTTGGTCATTAAAAACTTGAATAAACAAGGGACCTTTTGGTAGGTTTTCCAAAGAAAGTCGTACTTTTCCTATATTAGATGGGTTCGGCCAAATATCAGCCTTAAACTTGGAAGCATTTTCTGGTTCAATAATTAAGGTAGTTACCTTTTTTTCTGTAGTATTAACAGATGAAATTTCTTGATTAATCACTTTTAAGTCATTTACGCTGTTTTGTGCGAACAAACCTATTTGACAAAAAAGTAGCAAACAAAGAATTAGTGCTTTTTGAGGATGTATCATGGGGGGTGATTTTGAATAGAAACACTCTTTAGGAATGAATTAAAATTAAAATGACAATTAAAATCACTGCTGACAATCAATAAGTTTCAATTTTAAACTGAAAAGTTATTTTTGAACCGTTCCTTATTTGTCAATATAATCGTAAATTTTGTTCCAATTGAAATTTTCGGGATTAAATCCCAATAAGGTATAAAAAATAATTCTCTACCGTACACTTTTTGAAAACGCCGCCTTTGGCGACTAAAACATGGGGTTTGGGGTGAAGAATTTTTAAACAATTGGGTATAAAAATATACACACTGTATATATTATATTTTTTTACATTTCAAATTCAATGCCAATTCATCATTTTTATAAATTGCATTCATGGAATATCTTCAAGGAATTTTATTGGGTATAGCTTGGATAGGGGGTATTATATTAATGCGTTCCATAACCACGCTGTTTCATGAGCTGGGTCATGCCATTCCAGCATTAATTTTTACCAAAAAAGAAAAAGTTAATGTTTTTGTAGGTACTTATGGAGATTTAAGTAATAGTTTACAGCTACATCTTGGACGCTTGGCACTCTACTTAAAATTGAATGTTTTTAATTGGAGAATTGGCCTTTGTACCCATGGAGGAGTCAAAGGCTTGTTTCCTCAAATTATGGTGATTCTGGGTGGCCCTTTTGCTAGTTTATTAATTGCAGCTTTTGCCCTCTATATTATTACTACAAAAAATTACCCACAATTCTGGACAGTGTTTGTAGTACTCTTTCTAATCTCTGCTATTATTGACTTTTTGGTTAATATAGACCCAAGCCATACGCCTATTAAATTGTATAATAATTCGGTAACTTATAGTGATGGCTATCAATTAATCAATGTTTTTAAACGAAGAGGATTGCCAGAACCATTTTTTAAAGCAGAAAAATTATATCACGAAAAAAAATACGCCGAATGTTTGGCAATAGTAGAAAATTTAATCAATACTCCACCACAAAAAAAACAAGTATATGACTTAAAAATAAATTGTCATATAGCTAAAAAAGATTATGTAGAAGCATTAAATGTTTATGATTCCTTCAAAGCTATTCATCCTTATGCTTACACAGACTTTTATCAGCTTGGTTGGTTAAACTATAAAGTAAATCGTTGGGACGAGGCTTTATCTTATTTTGACCATTGTAATTATGAACATCATATGGATGGGCTAGTGCTTGCTCATAGAGGATATATACATTTACAAAGAGGTAATATTGAAAGAGCAGAACAAGACTTAGTAGCCGCAATAAGTTATAGCCCTGACAATCCGATGGCTTGGAATAATAATGCTTTACTAAAAATAAAAAAAGGAGATTTAGAAGGGGCAAATTTAGCCCTAAAGCAAGCTTTGCATTTAGCGCCTAAAAGTCCAGATGTCTATTATCACATAGGGATTTTTCACGAAGAAAAAAGAGCATTTAAAGAGGCTTTAGCTAATTATCAATTGGCAAGAGATTTAGGCTTAGATTATCATGGAATTGAGTTAAAAATAGCAGATATCGAAGCTATAGTAGATAGTTTTTTGTAGCTTTTAGACTAATTTTCCAATATCCATAAAATTACATCTTTACAACCCGTCTAACTGTTCTGCCGCTATCCGTTTCAATCCCCAATAAATAAATACCAGAAGGGATATTTTCCAAATCAAAATTTACGGTAGACCGTCCCAAAGAAGTATCATTCATAATTCTGTTTGCTAATAGCTTTCCAGCCGTATCATATAATTTTAGAACCAAATCAGTGGTCTCAATAATGTCAATATCAACAGATAGTCGGTATCTAAAAGGATTTGGATAAACGACCAAAGATTGAACCTCTAAAGGTATATCCGTTACGGTAACTGCACAACTAGTCATCATCACAACAGCATCGGAAACTTCGCCTTCAGAATCTAGACAAAATGCTCTTACTTGAACCTCATATTGAGCGCAACTATTAAGACCAGGTGCCACCGTTTCATTGGAATTAACTATCTGCTTAGTAGATATTTGCGTATCAATATTTTTGATATTCACCTCGTATCTATCCGCTTGATTCGTTACATCCCAAACAATCCTAACAGCATTCTCTAAAGTATCTAATTGCCGTACGTTTACCGGTGCAGCACATTCGCAAGCAGTATTAAATACAAAGGTCTCTGAAAAATCACTCATTATCATGGAATCGCAAAGTGATTGTGTTTGTATTTCATAAGTAGCACAGCTTTCCAAACCATTCAAGGCAATAGAAGTGGCATTGTCACTAGTCGCTACCGTCCAGTCAGTCGTTCCTTGAATCCTAAATCGGTATTGATAATCCGTCGCACCTAAAGCAGCATTCCATCCAATGGATACGTCATTTTGAGCAGGCATAGCAATTAAATTCAATTCCTCTGGTATATTACAAAGCGCAACAGTTTGGACAATATTTACACAATAATCTTCTACTTCCCCAAAATCGTAGCTATCACAAGGACCAGGTTTACTTGTATCATTAACAGCTCCACGCCACTTTATAGCAATTCTTAATCTGGTTAATCCGGAAACAGCATCTATAGGAACCGTAAAATTTCCTGTATATTCATTAACTATATCCTCTTCCAGGTTAATAATATTTTCTGTTGCTTCATCAAACACGCCATCGTGATTAAAATCAATCCATGCTTGAATATTTTCATCAAAAGGAAAACCATCATATCCAATATTTATGCTTATTTCATAAGTATCTAAAGTATTTAGTTCAGTGCTTATACCTGTATAATCTCCGTATCCGTTTTCTGACAAGGATTCGTTGTTTATTGTGTTTAATCGAACAAGGGAAATCCATTCAAAATCTTCGTCCCCACTTGATTCACAATAACCAACATCCGTACAGGCTCCGCAGCCATTGGTCGTAATTGTTAGAGGAATACTAAAATCAGTAGTCTTCTTCTCGCAAATGGTTCGAACTTGAAAATTATAAGGAGTGCAATTATTCAAATTAAAAAATTCCATGAAGTTGGAAGCTGTTGAGGTTGTTTCCATATCGTTTTGTCCTACTTCATTAAATGCCACTTCATATCCTTGTGCAGCAAAAAGTGTATCCCATTCTATTCTTATTGATTGATTCGTTGTGCTAGTCACCCGAATGTTTTCTGGCGGGATACAACAACCGTCTGTTTTAAAAGTATACGTTCTAGTATAACCACTGGTCTCTGTACCACAATCACTTTTTAATTCAAATTCATAGTTTGTACAGGCAATTAAGTCTGTTAAGCTAAAAGGAGCTGCGATATTATTAAACGTTGTCCAATTCGTAGTCCCGCTTTGTCGAAACCTTAAAGAGGCTGCCGTTTCTTCGCTCGAAGACCCCCAATTAATGACTGCTGATACATCAATCAAATCAGACACCACTACCCCTAAAGGCATAATACAAGCACCACAATCCTGCATTAGTAGTTGCATGCTATTATTCAAATTCAGTTGCCCTCCCGTTACCGATTTCCCTTCTAAAGACTCATTTGGTTTGACCCCCTCAAGAATATATTGCCTAGCTAATAAGGCAGCAGCAGCAGGATTCTCTTTCATCAAATCTCCAAAGGTATTACAAGGGGAAGCATACAGAAGTCCTATTGCACCTGTAACATGTGGCGTTGCCGCTGAAGTCCCTCCAAATGTTCCATACCTATTATTTTTTTTCAAAGTGTATACATCTTCTCCAAAAGACCCTAAATCTATATTCGTTTCTCCATAGCCTGCCTGATTTTCTTTTTCTCCAGAAATATTCACGTTTGTAACACCAATTAAATAATCGCTAGGACAGGTTGTGGGTAAATCACCTGCTACATCTACATTAATATTACTATTAGTGGTCGCTCCACAATTTAATATACCTACAGTGCCCAAAGAATCATATAAAGCACACCAAATAGGTGCGTCTTCTGGCATCCCATTATCTGTGCCCCAAGAAGCATTAGTTGCCACAATAAATGCACCTTTTTCGCCATTCGTTTCGTTATACATTTTTCTCAATGCTAGTGGATAACCATAACCTGCGATTAGGGTAGCCTCATTCGCATTAAAATCTGTTTTGACCATCATTACTTTTACTTCCCAATTTACGCCAGTTACGCCTGTAATATTATTACCCCTTGCTCCCATAATACCCATAACAGGTGTACCGTGGTCCGCTCTATTTCCTACCGCTCCAGAATTGGTCGTTGGATTCCAACCATTCACATCATCAATATAACCATTTTCATCGTCATCAATCCCATTATTAGGAATTTCTCCATGATTTCGCCAAAGGTTATCTCCCCAATCTTCATGCGTCAAATCCACCCCATCATCTAAGGCTACTAAAACGATGGTATCGCCATTAACGGTAACCCCTCCAGTAGTCATGTCCCAAGCCAAATCGGCGTCCAAATCTGCCTCGGGGTTTCCTCCAAGAGCAATGCTGTTAATATATTGCCATTGCCGATTAAAAAGTGTGTCATTAGGAATAGCACGAGGAGCAAGTAAATGATTAAATTGAGCCGTAAAAATGGCTTTATCTTTTCTTAAATCCGTCAATAAATTCTTTTCATGAATCCTAGCAAAATCAAATTTCAATTGCCAGATATTCATGGGCTCAGACAAACATTTTTCGGTCTTTATTTTAGAAGCCCTTCCCTTATAAGTAGCATATTTTTTAAGGATAGGTGCTGGGTTTGAAATTTCTGGTCGAAGCTGAATAAGAACTTCTCCTTGCACATGGTCCAATTGCTGACCATTAGCAAATAAAGTTAGTAGTAAACCAAAAAAAACAAAGATATTTCTAAGCATAAAGATTTAATTTAATCTAATTGGGTTGACTTTAACAGAGGGAGAGTAATTCCAAACAAATAATGATTTCCAAATTTCTGCTCAATATAGTATCCCTTACGCAAGAAAAAGAAATTAGGCGATAAAAGTCAGTGAAAATTTACCCAAGTCTTAAATAATATTTATTTGATTGACGCTTATTCGACAATAGAAAAATCAAATTCAAGCAATAAACTAGCAACAAAACGATATTTTATGTAAATTAGGGTTTCCCTCCAATTATTTTTCAAAAACTTAGCAATCAACTACACCTAAATCAGCAATCAACCTTGAGGTATTGTAAAATCTAACGGCTGGCAATTCCTATGAAAATTAGGATAGTCTGACGGCTGATTTAAAACATGAGAAAACAAGCGGCAGATAACCGCTGAAAAGACTACACACTATGCTTTTTAACAGCCTTGCTTTTTTTGCATTTATAGGCATCTTTTACCCTGTATATTTTTTACTCAAAGGTAAAGCTAGACTCTGGCTTTGCCTTGTTGGTAGTTATTTTTTCTATGGCTATTTGGATCCTCGATTCCTACTTATAATAATAACATCTACGCTAATTGATTATTCTATCGGGTTAATGCTTGATAAAGAGGTAGAGGAAAAACGTCGAAAACGGCTCTTAACCATTAGCATGGTTGTCAATTTAGGTTTTTTAGCCATTTTCAAATATTTTAATTTTTTTGTAGAATCTTTTCAAGATTTGGTACTGAGTATGGGGATGACTCCCTCCTTTAATACTTTTAATATTATCCTACCTGCAGGAATCTCCTTTTATACCTTCCAATCTATGAGTTATACCATAGATGTCTATTACAAAAAAATTCCAGTGGAGCCCGACTTAGCTCGATTTGCCACCTTTATCTCCTTTTTTCCTCAACTATTTGCAGGTCCCATTGTAAGAGCAAAAGAATTTTTACCCCAATTTAAAATGGACAAAAAATTTGAATGGAATCGATTTAATTCGGGAGTAGGTCAAATGCTTTGGGGTTTTTTCAAAAAAATAGTAGTAGCAGATTCGCTAGCCCCCTTTATCGACCAATGCTTTGCTGCACCAGAGACCTTTTCTTCCATGCACTTGATGGTCGGTGTCATTTTTTATTCTTTTCAAATCTATTGCGATTTTAGTGGCTATTCCGACATCGCTATTGGATTGGCGAGAACGATGGGTTTTGATTTTCCCGATAATTTTAAAACGCCTTATTTCTCTAAAGGCTTCAGCGAATTTTGGCAACGTTGGCATATCACCTTATCCAGTTGGTTTAGAGATTATTTATATATTCCGCTAGGCGGAAGTCGAAATGGAACTTTTAATACCTATAAAAACACTATGTTAACAAACTTACTAAGTGGTCTTTGGCATGGTGCGAGTTGGGTCTTTGTTTTTTGGGGCTTTTTACATGGCATTTATATTATTATTCAGCGACTTATTGGTCCTTATTTCGGAAAATTAATGGATGCTATACGATTACCTAAAATGGGGCGTGCGGGTATCAATATATTCTTGGTTTATACCGCCACTTGTTTTGCTTGGATATTTTTTAGAGCGACTGATTTCAATAACGCTTTAGAAGTTATCTCAGGCATCGGAAAATTTGAAAATTTCACCTTTGGTAGTATTGTCAATAAGTTTTGGTTTGTCAAAGGAGCCATTGTCGTTGGACTATTGTTGTTCGTAGAAATAGCGGATACAAAATTTAACTTTAGTCAATTAGTCAAAAAACAGCCTATTTTTAGAGCCGTATCTTTTGCTACGGTGCTGATGCTCATTGCATTTTTTGGCACTTTCGGGGGTAATGCTTTTATCTACTTTGTTTTTTAAGGGATTTAGCAAAAAATAACCTACACAGTCTTATAAGAATTAGGAGGATTGGAACACATGAGCCAGTACGGGCGAACCGCTTGCGGACGGGAGGGCAAAGGATTAGACGGTTTCTTTACTTGATTTGCTCTAGGTCTCCGAAGTTTCAGAGCAGGCTGTGTTCTTTTTTGCGTAGAGCCTGCTCCGATAAAATCGGAGTTATTTTTTTCGTTTTCCCTAACTAGAATGGAGACCATTTTTATATTCCCCCTAAATCTCCTACTTTTACCAAAACATCAGTGCAAATATGCCCAAGCAGACCCCTAAATATTGGTTATTTCAATCCAGTCCAGAAGTCTTCCGATTAAGAGAAGCTTTAAAAGCGGATGCTCTCCAAACATTTGCAGTCAAGGCGCATAAAAAAAGTATCAAAAAAGGAGATAAAGTCATCTTTTGGCAATCGGGAAAAAAAGCGGGTTGTTATGCTTTAGCCACTGTGCAATCTGCTCCGAAAATTACGAAAATAATAGGTAAAGAAAAAGGCTATTTTATCAAATTACCCAAGGATGGAGAACGAGTACAATTAAAAATAGACTACAATCTTTGGAACAGACCTATCACCAAAGAAATAATACCCAATAGTGATACTTTTGATGCTTTTTATGCAGGTATTCCGGGTACTAATTTTAAAGCTACTAAAAAACAGTACGAAGCTTTAATTGAGATAGTAGAGCACCTTGACATGGTGCATGAACCAGAAAGCACTTATCAAATTAACCGCCCTCAAATACATTCCTTGAATACTATTTTGCAAGGGCCACCAGGAAC
>CAYMSC010000298.1:7002-8083 GCA_964392805.1 uncultured Saprospiraceae bacterium | reverse complement strand
TTAACTTTTCTCAGTCGTTTACATATTATAAAAACGACTTTTCGTTCGCCCTATTGACTTGATAGAGGTTTTGGTTGTAAAAATCACAATATCCCCAATCTTCTCTTTCTATAAATCCACCACTGAATCCCTCCTCGGGCAATCATAAATAGCAATAATGCCAACCACAAGCCATGATTCCCATAATCCGTCATTAATAAATAGTGAATGATTAGATAAATCATTAAGGAAATAATCATGCTGTCTCGCATCGCTCGGGAAGCGGTCAAGCCAATAAATATACCATCCCATATATAGCAAGGTGTACTTAATAAAGGAAACAAAACCATCCAAAAAAGATAAGGTTGAGTAGCGGTGATTACGTCCCCTTGATTAGAAAAAATACCCACTAAATAGGAACCAAAAACGCCATAAAGTAAACTATAAAGACTTGCCAATCCCATTGCCCAAAGAAAACTCAATCGGATGGACTTGTTGAGTTGTAATTGTTGTTTAGCTCCAACATATTTTCCAACCAAGCTTTCCGTAGCAAAAGCAAATCCATCTACTCCATAGGACATCCAATTTAGAAATTGTAATAAGATAACATTGACCGCCAATAACTCTTCCCCGCCTACTGAAGATTGACTATAAAAGAAACCAAAAGCAAAAGTCAGACAAAAAGTACGAATAAAAATATCGCTATTGATACTTAAAAATTGCTTCAATTCTTCTCTTTTTAAAATGGCGGCTCGATTCAATTCAGGAATTAAATACCGATATTTATGGAAAAATAAACCAATTGCTAAAAACAAGCCTACATACTGGGCAATCACTGTACCGTAGGCAACACCAGCCACTTCAAAACCCCAATATTTAATAAAAAGTAGACTGCAAATAATATTCACCACATTAATGGTAATCGTCAAAATAAGTGGGTAAATGGCATTCTGCATGCCAAAATACCACCCCATCAAAGCATACAAAGCCAAAGTGGCGGGTGCTGCCCAAATCCGAATATAAAAATAAGTAGCCACTAAAGGCAATTGTGCCTCAGATAAGTTCATTAAATAAAAACTGAATTGCCCAAAAGGTACTTGTA
>CAYMSC010000298.1:0-6902 GCA_964392805.1 uncultured Saprospiraceae bacterium | reverse complement strand
CCTAATTTTTAAACAAGTTCATCGTACATTTGTAGGGGACAAAAATAAACAAAGCCCATCAACTGAATAAATCAGCTTATTTCTATGAGTACTTTTAAAGAAAAACTAGGCAATACTGGACGAGAAATCCTTTTATTTTTTACGAGTAAAATTTTTCTCAAAAACTTAGCAGGAATGCTAGGTCTTATTGCTCTATTATTACTTGTTTCATTTTTTTGGATGAGTAGTTATACCCTTCACGGGGAATCGCTACAAGTGCCTAGTTTCATGAATATGAATATTGACGATGCGATTAATCAAGCAAATAACCAAAATTTAAAAGTGGTGGTCAATGATTCTATTTGGTCTGCCGATAAACCAGCAGGTACGGTACTAGAGCAAAGTCCAAAACCATTATCAAAAGTAAAGGAAAAAAGAACCATTTATTTAACCATCACTAAGTTCCAAGCAGAAGAAAAATTGTTACCTACTTTGGCAGGTAATGATAATTATAATTATTATGCTAGGCGGCTAAAACAATTAAAGGTCAATCTAAAAGTACGTAGTAAACAGTTTAGTAATAAATTAGAAGAAAATACCATTTTATACCTTTATGTGGACGATAAAAAAATAAGCGCTAGTGACTTGAAAAAAGGAGTCAAAGTACCACAAGGAGCAACGGTAGAAGCGGTGGTTACGACAAGAGGAGGGGCAAGAGTAAGTATTCCTAATTTAATTTGTAAAAAATATAGCGAGGCAGAATTTATCATAGGAGGGTCTCAATTAAGTATTTCTGTCATTAAAGATGGGACCGTTAAGTCTTTGGAAGATGCTTACGTTTGGAAACAATCTCCTTCTCCAAGTAATGGTAAAACATTAACGGTAGGATCTACCATTGATGTTTATGTAAAAAAGCGTCCTCCTGCTGATTGTAATTAAAGTATGCTTGTCAGTTGTCCGTTCCTGTTAATAGTAACTGACAGCCGACAAGCAACAATTCGTATTTTCCTAGCTAATCCTTCCTTTAAGGGATGAGGCAATAAATAACCTACCAGAAATGACGAGGTTATTTTTTCTTTTAGCAAGGCAAAATTTTTCAACATAGCCGTTGCTACGTTGAAAAATTTTAACGCAGCTAAAAGTAAAAAGAATCCGTCAGACTGGTAGGTTATTATTTTCCTCATCCCTAACTATAACATTTCTAGCATTCCTACGTTTTTGAGAAAGTGATTTCTTTTAATCATGCTTATGTATTCAAGAAACGACAAAAAATACCTCACAGAAATATGCGATTTTTATTTAGTCTAGGGCTTGTTTTTATAATCAACTTCACAGCACAAGCACAAGCGCAACAAGCGGTTATCAACTATAACCCCAAGGTTGCTAAAGCCGCTAAGGAATGGAAGAAAAAAACAATAAGGTCTCGTAATCTTAAAGGAGCTGAACTACCATTTTTTGATGATTTTGCCTATCCTGGCCCTTTTCCTGATGAGGAGCTTTGGATGGAGAATTTAGTCTTCATCAATAATACTTTAGGATTTAATCCTATTTCTGTGGGTGTCGCAACATTTGACGCTTTGGACAATACAGGTAGTCCTTATGGTGGTGGGTTTGGGTCTTCTGATACCTTAACTTCTATTCCATTAGATTTGAGTGGTGACAATCCCAAATTTTTAAGTTATTATGTACAACCAAAAGGATTAGGCGATGCGCCTGGAATTATCGACAGATTAATATTAGAATTTAAAAATATAGATGGAGACTGGGAAGAAGTCAACTCGCATGAAGTAGGTTTTGAAGACCCCATTTTCCCATTAGATTCATTTCCTCCATTTGAATTTG
This sequence comes from uncultured Saprospiraceae bacterium, assembly GCA_964392805.1. Lineage (GTDB taxonomy): Bacteria > Bacteroidota > Bacteroidia > Chitinophagales > Saprospiraceae > JAFMDF01. The sequence continues at coordinate 5,081 of CAYMSC010000298.1, read as the reverse complement.
TTCAGCCAATAGTAATAGAAGACCCCGTATTTTTATATGAAGATTTTCAATTTCGTTTTCGCAATCTCTCTTCCCGCTCAGGTGGTGATATATGGCATATAGATTATGTACGCTTAGAAGATACGGAAATAACACAAAATAACGAAGATTTAGCATTTACAACATTGCCCTCTAATATTTTAAGAGATTACTCTAGTGTTCCTTGGCTGCATGTGCAATCAGAAATAGACAATGATATATCTTTAATATTAGAATCAATGGACATTGAAGTATTTAATCATGATAACAATCAAATTGGCACTACGGAAAGTGAGTTTGAGGTAAATGGAATAGATGATGCAGTGCTACTTTTTAGACGTCAATCACTATTAAACCAATCCAATAATCTGCAAAGTAATATATCTAGTGGCAGGAATAATTTCACCAACCCTATTACGGGGGAATATGTAGCAGCCTATCAAAATGAATTTGAAACATCCGACCGTATTCAAGTACAAGTAAATTACAGTTTTGAACAAAATAATGCAGAACCTGCAACCACTCAGCGTAATAATCAAGTCAGTCGAACTTTTGACTTAGCCGACTACTACGCTTACGATGACAACTCCGCAGAAAGTGTTTATTTTATTGGAACAGGCAGACAAGTGGCTGTAAAATACACCAATTTTAAAGCAGATTTGTTACAAGCTATTAGAATACAAATACCAAGAATTGTTGATGCTGATATTTCCGAAACCAATTTCCTTTTAAAAGTATGGTTAGAGGACTTGAATACAGCGCCTGTTTATGAAGGCTCTTTTACTCCCTTATTCGTTGATGAATTAATAGATACGTTACAAGCCTTTACCACTTATGTCTTAGTGGATGATTTCTCAGGAGAACCAACACCAGTGGACTTACCTGTTGGTGATTTTTTTATAGGTTGGCAACAAGTCACAACTTGTGGCAATACAACCTGTTTTCCTGTTGGTTTTGATAGAAATACACCTGAAGCAACAGAAACTATTTTTATAAATAATGACGGAGCATGGAGAAGTATTGCCGAGGCTTTTGGAGATGTAGAAGTACCACCTTCTCAAATGGGGGCTGTGATGATACGACCTGTTGTTGGTAGTGAAGCTCCTAATGGTTCAGAAACAGTTAGTACTAACTCCTTAGATTTACCACAGTTATTAAATATATACCCCAATCCAACGACAGGAGAAGTGAATATTCAACTCTTTGAAGGAAATTATCAAGATTATCAAATTCGTGTTTTTAATACTTTGGGACAGCAAATTAAGTCACAAACTTTAAGTACTCGATTATCCATGGCTGGGCAAGTACCAGGCATTTATTTTCTTCAACTTATCAATACGAACACCTTGGCAACTGGTAATCATAAATTGATATTGAGAGAGTAAAGGAGGTTTATGGGGTTGATAGGGTTTATGAGGTTGATGGGGTTTGTCAGAGAACCATTTTTTTAGATAGTTTGATTGTTTTTTAGGGCGCTGTCTACCTACAATTATAGATTACCGCACTATAAACAATCAAGCCATCTGACAATCATTCAATCATACATTCTTTAAAAAGCTAGCCCTTTTATCTTAACATCGTCTCCTTTTTTACCTTCTGTAAAAAATATCCTACCATCCTTCTGTAAAATTTCTTCCAACTCCGCAGCTATTTTTCTTTTCATTAGGCATTTCCCTTTTATTTTACCAATTTTATAGTCAATTTGCAAAAAAGTAGTTTTATTGATCCCTCTTGAATTAATATAATATGAAGAAAAGTTCACTTTCCAGACGAAATTTTATCAAAAACTCAAGCATGGTCAGCATGGGCTTTCTTGGTTTACAAGCCTATTTAGCTACTACTTTAGAAAGCTGTGTAACTTATCAAGCTCCCACCAAAGAGAATTTATTGAAAAATAAATATGGTGATTTAATAGAAGATAAGGACGGTATTTTAAATCTGCCGAAAGAGTTTTCCTATAAAATCATTGCACACAGAGGACAGCCAATGAGTGACGGCTTAGTCCATCCTGATAAACCAGACGGGATGGCAACCTTCGAAGGCAAAGATGGTCGAGTCATATTAATTAGAAACCACGAATTAATGCCTACTAATTTTTCTGCATTTGGCAAAGATTATGAGTTACTAGATAAGACCGATAAGGAAAAAATGTATGATATGCGTAATGGCAACTTGCCTTGTAGTGGCGGAACAACTACGCTTATTGTTAATGAAGATTCCCTAGAAGTAGAAAAATCATGGATGAGTTTAGGTGGTACTTTGAGAAATTGCGCTGGTGGACCGACCCCTTGGGGCAGTTGGATTAGCTGTGAAGAAATTGTAGTACCCGCAACGAATAGTTATGAATATGGACATGGTTATAATTTTGAAGTACCTGCTACCGAAGAAATGACTATGGCAGCCCCTCTTCCTTTAAAAGAAATGGGACAATTCAACCATGAAGCAGTTTGTGTAGATCCTAAAACAGGTATTGTTTACCAAACAGAAGATAGAGACGATGGACTAATTTATCGCTATATTCCCAATGTCCCAGGAAAACTTATCGAAGGCGGGAAATTGCAAGCCCTTGCCATTAAGAGAAAGAGAACTAGAAGCGCACGAAACTGGAAAACAGATAAACGAACACTTCCTGTCAATAAACCATTCGATGTAGAATGGATAGATTTAGAAAATGTCTACGATTTGGCGGATGATGATTTGAGAAGGCGAGGTTATATGAAAGGAGCAACCCTGTTTGCTAGGGGGGAAGGCATGTGGTTTGGAGAAAAAGAGCTATACTTTGCTTGTACCAGTGGTAGTGTTACCAAAACAGGTCAAATTTTCCGATATACACCTAGTCCTAACGAAGGTACTCCTGCGGAAAAAGATAATCCAGGGAAATTAGAATTATTCTTAGAACCTAATAATACTGACTTATTAAGGCATTGCGATAATCTAACTGTTTCTCCTTGGGGCGATGTCGTTTTCTGTGAAGATAACGAACGCCCAAGAGCTATTGGCATTACTAAAGAAGGGCATTTTTATAAAATAGCTGAAAATATTCGATACAAATCTGAGTTTGCAGGTGGTGTATTTTCCCCTTCTGGCAAAACCTATTTCCTTAATATCCAACATGCAGGTTTGACGGTTGCCATACAAGGCCCTTGGGGCAAAACAGTAGAAGAAGCTTCTTCTGTGGAATCTTAGCATTCTTATTAATGGTCTACCAAATCTTCTTACAATTTGGAACTATCCTTCTAAAAAAGTGTTTATTTTTACACATTGTCGATGGAAAATTAATACACCAATCCTTACATGAGTCAACAACCACAACAAAAATTTGATTACCAACTATTTTCTAGAGTTATCGCTTTAGCAAAACCCTATAAAGGTATTTTTGCTACTGCTGGTATTTTAGCGGTTGTGTTGGCCCCTCTTTCTACGCTTCGACCTTATTTAATCAAAGTAATGGTCGATGACTATATTTTCAATTACGACATAGAAGGAATGACTAGAATTGCGGTACTGATTGGCATTTTGTTACTATTGAATGTCATTTTACAATATGCTTTTATTTATTCCACCAGTTGGTTGGGGCAATCAGTTATTAAAGATTTAAGGGTCAGTGTTTTTAATCATATTACTAGTTTAAAGCTAAAATACTTCGATAAAACACCGATTGGGACTTCTACTACTCGAACGATTAACGATATAGAAACCATTAACACGGTCTTTTCACAAGGAGTCATTACCATTTTAGCCGATTTATTGACCCTCTTTGCGGTCTTGGCGATTATGTTTTATACGAGTTGGAAATTGACTTTGGTTTGTTTAGTAACCATGCCTTTTTTAATCATTGCCACTTATATTTTTAAAGAAAAAGTAAAAGCTTCCTACCAAGTAGTTCGGACACAAATTTCCAAAATGAATGCTTACTTGCAGGAGCGAATTACGGGCATGCGGATTGTACAAATTTTCAATCAGGAGCAATCCGAAATGGAAAAATTTAAGGTCATTAATCAAGCTTATACCCAAGCTAACTTGAATGCTATTTTATACTATGCGGTCTTTTTTCCAGTAGTAGAAATTATATCTGCCGCCGCTTTGGGGCTAATGGTTTGGTATGGGGCTAAAGGAGTGATTGGCGGAGATGTGACTTTAGGTGCGTTGATTGCATTTCCCATCTTTTTATCCATGTTGTTTCGACCGATGCGAATGTTAGCAGATAAATTTAATACCCTCCAAATGGGCTTAGTTGCTGCAGATAGAGTTTTTGGGGTGTTGGATAATGACCAACAAATTGAAAATAAAGGTACGATTCAACCTACTAATCTAAAAGGAAATTTGGCATTTGAGAAGGTAGACTTCGCCTATATAGCGGAAGAATATGTTTTAAAAAATCTTAGTTTCAGCGTAAATGCTGGCGAGACTTTAGCCATTGTGGGTAGTACAGGTTCTGGTAAAACAACTATTATCAATATACTGAATCGCTTTTATGAAATTAATAGTGGTGAAATACTTATTGATGGTGTCAATATTAAAGACTATGAATTATTGGCTTTGCGTCAACGAACTGCCGTTGTTTTGCAGGATGTCTTTTTATTCTCTGGTTCTGTTTTAGAAAATATTACGTTGAGAGATAATTCGATTTCCAGAGAACAAGTTATCGAAGCTGCTAAAATGATTGGTGCTCATGAATTTATCATGAAATTACCCGATGGTTATGATTATGAGGTGATGGAGCGAGGAGCCACGCTTTCTATGGGACAACGGCAACTTATTTCTTTTGTTCGTGCCTTAGTTTTCGACCCAGATATTTTGATTTTAGATGAAGCGACTTCTTCTATTGACCCCGAAACAGAGTCCGTTATTCAACATGCCATCGAAACCTTGATTGAAAAACGCACCTCTATCATTATTGCTCACCGATTATCTACTATTCGACATGCCACAAATATTATGGTGTTGGACAAAGGACAAATTAAAGAATTAGGACCGCATGAGGAGTTATTGAAATTAGAAGATGGGCATTATAAGGAGTTGTATGATATGCAGTTTGTGGAGCATGTTGCTTAAAGCTTGCC
>CAYMSC010000297.1:0-8100 GCA_964392805.1 uncultured Saprospiraceae bacterium | reverse complement strand
CCCGCTCCGGGTACAAAAGCCTTCATAACGTCATGTTGTGAGGGCTTTTGACGTTTTTGTACTTGCCGTTCTTTTGCTATCTTTAAGGCAAAAAAATACTACCCAACCTAAAACTACTTTAAAATGTCAGATGAAAAGAAGACTCATATTGCTGGTAGATATGCTATTATTGTCGCTTTAATTGGGCTGTTTGGTACTTTTGGCGCATAGCGGTCGATTTTTTAAAAAGGTCAAACAACCTTCCATCAAACCTCAGTTGTGCCATAATGATACTTTCCGTATCTTTAATAAAAGTAAATCAAACCGATTTAGTAAAACGAATAAATAGTTATCAAAAAATAGTAAGTATGATTGAGTATACAAAGTTGGTTAATAATAAGGAAGAAACTAAACTAATCAAAGCAAATAGAGCATGACTAACCGACAAAGAAAACAACGCATTAAAGTATTAAAGTATTAAAAGACCAGCTTGCTTTAATTAATCTTTATACTGATGATTTTTTGGAGCGACTAGGTAAAAGAGGTTTGGAACAATATGTAAATGAAATATTAGACGAAATGAATTTTCATCGTACTCAATTAAGAGCATGTTTAAATTTCTACTTCCTGATAACCAGTATTTTAAGAACTTGACTTCTCATCTAAATGGTCACCTAGCTCGCTAGGCAACAATTTCGATGCTTCGCCAAAACCTTAAACTACTGATAATCAGTTCGTACAATTTTTAAACATGCTCTAAATAAATAATTAAAAACTCATACTATGATTAAGCCAAAAATAAATACAGATAAAGTTTTAGTGACCATCAAAAAGACTTTATATGACCTTAGAGATATTGACCATAAGGCAATGTCTAAAAAAGAAAAAACTGAATTCCAAAAGGAAATTGAAGAGGTTGAAGATATTGCCCAATCTATTTTAGACAAAATCAAAAACAAGTAGCGACTCAAAAATTTTGACTTACAAAAGGTAATGTGTGATTATTACATATTACCAAAAAAGCCCCGCAATCTGCGAGGCTCCAATCAGTGTATTATTAAATTAGCTCTCTTAATCATTTAAAATCAAAACCTAATCCCTCCACTCAATCCAAACCACATTTTCCAATTTGTATTGGTAGCAGCCTTATCTAAAATAGTATAAGGCGGCAAATCTGACCCAATAACGGCTAAAGTCTCTACATCTTTCCTTTTAGATACCAATATATTCCATGTAGGCCCAAGGAAAAAACTACTATTTCTATTCAACCCCCAATCAAAATTGAATTTAAACTGATTTAAAAAATTTAGTTCATTGGTCCAATATTCAGCTTCATTAATATGGGACGCTATATATTCTATATGAAAATATTTTTTTTCTTTTAGTTTAAATGCAGTCCCCAAGCCATAGCCAAAACTCCAGGCTTTTGTAAAAGAACTACCTATTTGTAAAATATTATAGAATTTTCTAGTACCTGATTTATAAGCAACTGTTCCATAAAGCACTTCACTACTGCCCACTTCTACTTTGTTATATCCATTTTTGATATGGTTAAATAAACCAAATGGTGTTTTATCGGCAGAATCAGCGATATTCACGAGACCTATTTGCCGCCCGTTTACGGTGTGCGCAATATTGACCAAACCTATCTGTAAATTTTCAACAACTTCAGCTTTATTTAACCCCAATGAAAATTGCCTAGTTGCTTTTCCTTCCGCATAATTAAATAAGCCTGCTGATTGTATACCATTCGCTTGCTTTTTTGTATAATTACCAACGATAGCAGCCTGTAGCCCATCAAAATCTTCCTGAACGATATTAGCGATGCCTGCTAATTGGATAATATTGCCTGTATTGGTTATATTAAATAAACTGACTTGCACGCCTTTGGTAAATCCTTGATTATAATTAAAAATAGTGGCTAATTGACCACCTTGCATAGCTCCTTCTACTTGATTTCCTATTCCTGCCAGTTGAAATCCCTGCATATTATTGGTAATCGTATTCACAAAACCACCTACTTCAATACCGTCTAGTCCTCCATTTCGACCCCAAAGAATATTAAAAGAAAAAGTATTGGTTGTTTTTTCAGCTAGTTCTTCGTTTGTGCTTATTGGTGGAACTAAAGTCACCTGAATCATTTGTTTCTCTAAAAAACCTTCTTCTCTATTAAGAACTTCAGAAGTAGTAGGAACAGGTGGCGGATTTTTCATTTTAGCTAATACTTCCACTGGGATTTTATGTTCCCAAACTAATATTGGTAAACTTGATTTTTTTAGCAAAGGCACTTCTCTCGACTTAACTTCTCGTTTACGGTCAATCGGTTTTTCAATTGTTGGAATAACCTCCTTTGAGGCATCTATTTTCAAGGCAATACTATTTCCTATAACGGCATAGACTATTTGTGTAGGTGCAAAAAGTTTATTCAATCCATTTTTTAAATAGATATTTCTTTCCCTTATTGTAATTCGTTTTGCAACAGGAATAAAATTACTACTATAGGAAAAAGCAATACCATATTTTCGACTTAAATCAGAAAGTATATACCCTAATTTTTGATTATTATATCGAAGCGTAACGGTTCGATTCAGGTCTACTGTCTGAGCACTTAAGCTTATTGGAAATAAAAATAAAAATACCAACTGGGTAATTTTTATCATTGAGTTTTAGTTAGGGTTTTATTTTAATATTGCGGACGTGTAGCCAGACATAATTCATCCTTCATCATTTCTTACCACATCCAACCCCAGATAATCTAAACACATTATCTGTTACTGGTTCTAATGTTAAATCGTTTGTATAGCTTATCTGTTTTAATAAATTTTCTAAAACAGGTTTTTTATGAGTGGTAGTATTGTTCCAAACACAATTATAAATTTTATTACTACTTACCCTAATCTCAATATCATAATATCGCTCTAAGGACTCTATGACTTCATCTAATTGTGAATTATTAAATCGCAAAACTCCCTTTTTCCATGCGGCAGCGTTTAACTTTGCCAATTTTAATTTATCGACTTCTTGTGTTTTTTTGGTATAAATCGCAAATTCACCGGGTATTAATAAAGCATTTTCGCTTGGTTTATTTTCTGCGGAGAATTCCACTTTTCCTGTTTCTACGGCAACCTCTACTTTATTTTCATTAGGATAAGCTCGTACATTAAAAGAAGTACCCAAAACACTTGTTTTTGAAGCTCCTGCGTATATTTCAAAAGTTTTTCCATTTCTTTTAGCTACATCGAAAAATGCCTCTCCTTCTAAATAAACAATTCGTTTATCAAATTGCTTTTCGTATTGTAAAGAACTTTTTTGATTGAGCCAAACTTTTGTGCCATCTGGTAAATTTATTGTCGTTTTTTCTTGGGCAATAGTTGTTGTCGTAATCATCTTCTTTCCTAAGAGGTTGGGATATTGCCATAAAGCGATACTTACTAAAAATAGAATCGCTGCAGCAATTCGCATCCAAGGACGGAAGAAATTCATTGGTTGAATAATTGCCTCTTTTTTGTTTTTAACTCTGGCTTCCTCTAACCTTTTGTCTATTTTAGCCCAAGCTGCATCCATGTTGGGTTGGAAAGCTAAGTCTGAAGGCTCGGCTACTTCCCAGACTTCCAGACCATCTTCTAATAAAGCTTTATTCGCTGGATTTTCCTTCACCCATGCAAATAGTTTTTCCCTTTCCTCCGAATCACTATTGTCCGAAAGATATTTTGCTATCTTATTAAAATTTTGCTCTTGTTTCATATAGCTTTGACCATTTCTATTAATAGGATGCGCTAAAGATCATAGTACCCCTATCAAATTTTTTTTTTTTTTGATTTTTATTAGCTTTTATTCTAAATAAAATTGTGTGGCAAAATTTGGACACTGAAAATCAAAGAGTTAGCGATATTCAAAAATCAAAATTCATTATTCAGAATTAAATCTATTATTGAGACTCCTATATCAATGTAAAAGGTACATTTATAAATCTGTGTCACCATTTTCTGAATTACTTTTGCTCAAAGTAAGCAAAAAATTGCATTTTAATTTTAAGCATAAAATACCTTATCTTTTGTTAATCATTGATTTGCAATGATTTGATTGTCTATTTTTAATAAATTTAAAAATTTTTAAATTATTAATTAATAGAATATTGTGACAGTTAAAAATTAGTATTTTTTTTAATATTTATTTGAAAATACATGGAGAGTTCCATTTTTATTTCTAAATTCGCATTAACATTTAAGGAACTAATCATATTAAATTACAATCTTTCCCTTTAGAACATTACATTACTACAACGAAAGATATTCTTCTAATCTCAGATACATTGTGGGCAATTATTTACTAACATGGTTTTCAAGACTGTGATGTTTACTATATTATGGCTTTCATATATATAATGCAAGAAAGGCCATCCATTTAGGATAATGGTGTTTTCTCTATACCATCACCTATCAATTACCGATTTAAGGACATCTTGATACCTCAACGGACTTTTAAAAACCTTGTGTTGATACACTATGAAATACAAGTCTGTCCGTTGGGGTGTTTTTTTTACAGGATGACGGTTTTGTAGGACGTACTTTTATGACTTATTGTAGGCCGTATTCTTAGAATTGATTCTTTCCTATTTATTTTTCTTTTTGCTTTCCTATTTATTTTTTGCGCTAATTTGAGTTCGTTACCTACTTTTAAATTTTGAATTTTACATTTAAAATTTCACATTTTCCCAAGGTTTCTTACCTTTAGGATATGGCAACACATCACAAATTTTCAGCTACCCGAACCGCTCACGTTTATACGATTGGAACAATTGGAAAACATATCAAAAAAGTATGGATAGTCACTCATGGCTATGGTCAATTGGCTAGTCGATTTATTCATCGTTTTGAACCAATTGATGATGGGGAAACTTTAATTATTGCACCAGAAGGATTGTCTAGATTTTATTGGGGTGGATTTACAGGTGAAGTTGTTGCTTCTTGGATGACAAGTGGTGACCGTTTAGATGAGATTGCAGATTTTTCTAACTATATGCAGCAGGTTTATCAGGAATTTATTCCCCAATTCGATGAAGATGTTTCTATTAACCTATTAGGTTTTTCTCAGGGATGTGCAACTCAGGTTCGATGGATATTAAGAGAATTTCCTCATTTCCATAATCTAATTATGTGGTCAGGTTCGATACCCGAAGACATTCCTTATCATGAAAAAGAAGGATATTGGAAAGACAAAGAATTATTTTTTGTTTATGGCACAGAAGACCCTTTCTTAAATGAAAAAAGAGTAAAATGGTGTTATGATGTAATTAAAGAAAAAAAGTTGACTTGTCAAACGCATACCTTTGAAGGAAAACACGAGGTAGATAAAGCGGCTTTAAAGACTTTTGTAAAGGAGTTTTTATAAATAGAGATGAAATTGACTATCGGTCCGTAGTTGACGGTAATCGGTTTAGACTACTATACATTTAGAAGTACTTCTGACCTCTTTTGCATAGTAGTCTAAGTATCCAATCTACTGCACATTTCCGTAAGCTACGAAATGAGGATTCAATAAATTCTCTTTATTATAAGCTAAAGGTTGTTTGGTTTCTTCACTGATGACTTTACCACCAGCTTCCTCCAAAATGATTTGTGCTGCCCCCGTATCCCATTCCATTGTTGGTGCTAGTCTTGGATAGACATGTGCCTCTCCTTTTGCTAATATCAAAAATTTTAAAGAACTGCCTCTTGAAACTTTTTCTGGCTCATTTAATTGAGCGATAAAATTAGCCGTTCCTTCATTTAGATGAGAACGAGAACAAACAACACCAATTCCTTTATCTTTCATTCCAAACTTTGGGGCTTCTAATTTAGTTGTTTTTCCATCGACTGTTTCATGAGCGCCTTCTCCGTGAATGGCAGAATAGACCGCTTCTGTTACTGGAATATAAACAACTCCCATTACTGTTTTTCCGTTGTGTAATAGGGCGATATTGACCGTAAAATCTCCATTGCGTTTGATGAATTCTTTTGTCCCATCTAAAGGGTCAACTAACCAAGCATATTCAAAACTCTTTCTTTCACTATACGCAATTTCCTTATTCTCTTCTGAGATAATAGGAATATTTGGTGTTAATTTGACTAGATTATCACAGATAATTTGATTTGCTTTTCCATCAGCTATCGTTAGTGGACTATCATCTTTTTTATGCGTGACGCCAAAACTTTCTTCGTTTTGATAAATTTCCATAATGGCGTTTCCTGCTTCTATAGAAATTTTTTTTACTTCTTCACAAATCGCATTTAAATCGTACATTGAACAAAATTTTAGTTATACTTTTATTTTTACCTTACTACTAAGGAATGAGTCAAATATAAATGTACAATTTTGGCTGCCTCTTTTGCGCTTATTTTCTCCTTTGAAAACGCTCATTATATCAACATAAATCCCGTTTTCAAAGAAAAAACTAAGCACAAAATAAACTACCCAAATTTTGTACATTTATTTCTATCTCATTCCTAAGACTCTATTACGAGTGTTTTTTTTTTTTGATGTAAAAAATTAGTCTTTATTAAATTTTAAATTTTAGAAAAAGATTATTTTCTCAATTATAATTCTAATTTTACGTTCTTGTTTTGGTGAAAATACCTTTCATATTTAGCTGCATTTAATTGCAAAAGAACTATTATTTATCAATAAATGGGTGACGAAGAAATAGATGATTTTTCTGTAGACCAACAAGAGGTCTTGAAATCTATTCAGGTTTCTAAAATTATCCTGCCTATTTTGATAGGTATAGGGGTTGTCATTTATTTGCTTTATCAGCAATTTGACCCTGTTGCTTTTGCCAAAATTAATTGGAATCAGCATACCCTCTTTTGGGTCATGCTGTCCGTTGTCCTATTAATTATTCGCCATATTGCCTATGCTAATCGACTTCGAGTATTATCTAATAAAGAATTTAGTTGGCGGAAATGTATTGAATTAATTTTTATTTGGGAATTTAGTTCCGCAGTATCTCCTACGAGTGTTGGTGGGTCTGCTGTTTCTTTATTTGTATTAGCTCAAGAAAAATTGCCTGCTGCTAAAACGACCGCTATCGTTATTTATACGGCTATTTTAGATACTATCTTTTTTATAGGGACACTACCGATATTATTTCTTTTTTTTGGCCCCCAAATTATTCGACCAAATCTAACAGATTTAAATAATCTAGATGGTTGGGGATATACATTTTTTGGTGCTTATATATTGATGGCATCTTACGGCGTTTTATTTTTTTATGGCTTATTTATTAATCCTAATCAGCTAAAGAGATTTTTTGAATGGGTAACAAACTTTAATTTTTTAAAAAAATATCAAAAAAATGCTACTAGAATAGGTACAGATATAATTACGGCTTCCTCGGAAATGAAAAGAGAAAAATGGCCGTTTCATATCGCTGCTTTTTTATCAACTGCTACTGCTTGGTCTTGCCGCTTCTTATTATTAAATTGTTTGATTATTGCGATTGTAGATACTACGCCTACCGATTTTTTTACACAGGGTTCGCTTTACGCTAGGTTAGAAACGATGTTTGTAATTATGGCATTTTCACCGACTCCCGGTGGCGCAGGATTTGCAGAAATTGTATTTGGCGGCTTTTTAAGTGATTATGTACCTATTGGGATTTCTTTGATTATTGCTTTTATGTGGAGAGGATTAACTTATTACGCCTACCTTTTTGCAGGAGTTATTATTGTACCGAATTGGTTGCGGAAGTTATTGAATAAACGGAAAAAGAAAAAACAAGTTGGGCAAAAATAAAGATTGTTTTATGGTAAGTTCTCAATACGTTAAACAATTTTCAATTTTCAAAAGGGAGGAGCAAGCAAACGATAATATCTAAGAGATAATACTTTAAATTTCTGCAAACTTTTATCATAGCGTTCTAATAATTTTGCTATTGCTCTTTTTGAAAATTGTGAATTGAAAATTGAAAATTGAGAACTTACGTTTTATGTAGCTAAGAGCTTCCAGAACTCCAAGTTCTATCCATTACTCACAGCATAAAAAGAGAAAGAAAATGTGCTTATCCGATGAAATGTTATTTAATCCCTAGTCCTGTTAAGGACTCAACATGGGTAGGGGTAGGATATAAATTATTTAAATCCT
>CAYMSC010000296.1:3055-8117 GCA_964392805.1 uncultured Saprospiraceae bacterium | reverse complement strand
CCTTGTGGGACCACACATTAAGTTTTAAAAGGTTTTAATTCGTTTTATATCAACGAGTTAGAACCTTTTCTTTTTTAGAATGTTTTACTTTGTTTCGCTTTTTTTGTAAATTAGCTTCATATATGTTTCACTTAATCCCGTGTTTCACTTATGAAAAAAAGTAATTGTTCTATCCGTTTCTTTCTAAATGAAAGAGTAAAAGACAAAGTTAAAGGCTCTCCTATCCTTATTAGCCCAAAAATTATATCAATTAGACCAACAGAAGTATGCCGAAAATATCGGTAAATTTTCTTACAAAGAGGGGGAATACTTTTCGGTTGACCATTTCCTTCATGTTCGGGCTTGTATCGTGGCGAATGGAAAGGAAACCTTTGAAGAAGTATTAGCCGCCCCTAAAGAAATGTTTAAAGACTTAACATTTGAACCCTTGTTATCCGTTGCTTCTACTGCATATAATCGAAAGACTGACAAACAATTTATTTATGTACCCTCCCGAAATATAGAGACTTATAGCAATCAAAAGGGATGGCATATAAACACCGAAAAATGACCCTATTTCCCTCCTTTTAATCTTAGGAGGCAGGGCTAGTTCCTATCTTATAAAAATGGCTAAAAAACGAAAACGTCACGGCAACTCACTCAATAATGCCAAACCTCACCATTTATACGAAATCACAGATATTCAAAAAAACGACACCTTCAAAACATGTCCTTGCGCATTTTGAGAGCGAGCATTTCCTAAATGTGTACCAATGCCATAGAAAATAGTAGCGACTTTCTTTTGGGAATATTGCTCAATGGGTAAGCCCTTTAATAAACTAAAACCAATACCTTGAATTAATTGCGTTTTTAGGGTAGCTAGTTTCTCACTAAAGGTGGGTAGCACGAACTGCTTTTTATTCATTTCCCCAATAGTATTTCCACTCTGTTGGAATTTTTCAGCCGTTTATAAAATCTGTTACCGAAAAATCATTATCAACGTTCAATTACTTTTCCTGAAATTTCTATTCCTTTATTTTGGGAAAATACAGTTGTGCTAGTAAGCGAAAAAATAAATAATAGGATAAATAAACGGGTCACAATTTTATTGTTTAAGCTTCTATAAAGTTTTCATGGAGACGTTGACAGAATAAAGTTAACTTCAAATACGAAACTAGTCCTTTATCAACTTCATTGCCTCCGCCAACTCCTCTGGTCGATTGACATTCATTAATTTTTGTCCCTCTGGTGCATCTATTAATTTTACATCAGAATTAATTAATACCTTTCTAGGGCAAGAAAATCCTTGCGCCAAAAATTGTAACAAAATAGGATAACTCCTAGGTTCCCAAATACTAATCAATGGCTCTGGGAATTCATTAACAGGGCTATTAAAAGCTGTTGCAATTGCCGAAGGATTTCTATTTTTTACTAAAAAATCCAAAGTTTCTAAATCTAATAAAGGCAAATCACAAGCAATTACTAACCAAGCAGCATTGGGTCGATGTCTAAAAGCAGAGGCAATCGCTCCAAAAGGACCTAAATCATAAAAAGTATCTTCTAAAAATGGGTATTCAGTTGCTGCTTCATTTTTGCTAGACCGAACAGATAAAAAAGTTTCATCACAAATCTCATTCAAAATATCTGCCATAAATAATCGCTGCGGTTTGCCATGATAATCAATCTGTCCTTTATCTTTCCCCATTCGCTGGCTTTTGCCACCCGCTAGGACTAAACCATAAAGTGGGGGAATTTCTGCCACAAACGTCTTCTCTATAAAAGCCGCGATTCTACTCGTTCTCGAAAAAGGATAAGTTGGTATCTCGGCAATATTAGGCAAATGTGCTTTTAAAAAATCGGGAATATCGGTAGCTGCTTCCGTCATTAAGATTAAGCCTACATCAGTTAATCGGTCTAATTTTTTAGCAAGTGACTTTTCCTTTTTGGGGTCAATCACAACTATCTGTTTTTTAGCTGTAAAATGATTGCCATTAACCAATACTAAATCAGTCTCATTAAAATATTGTCGAAATTGATACCTATCAAAGTTAGCCTTGGTGTCAAACCGATGGAAATTGATTTTGTCGGTATATTCCAGATTAGCCCCAAAATCCATCGCATTTTCTTTGGTCGTAACACCTTCTGCCTCGTCCGCACTTTTATGGTCAGCATCTACATAACTCAGCTTGTATTTGGTCGCTAATTTTTCGGTTATTTTATAGGCCAATTGCTGAATATTTCCACAAGGCGTTCCGATGATTGCCCATTCATTTCTGCCGAAGAAACCGTAATTCGGTTTGCTAAGTTTAGTATGTTTCTGATGTTTCTTTTCTGCCATTCTTTCAATTATTTTTATGTTATTGGAACACTTTCAATATTCTAAAGTTTTGTCTAATTTCTTTATTTTCCAAAAATACAAAAATAGTAAGCATTAGCTAGCAAACAAAACACCAGCTAGCAAGAAATCCCATCCTAAAAATCCCTATCTTTGCACTTTTATTTAAAAAATGGAACTGATTTTGCCGAGAGGTAGTTTTTATTTTAATTTTTCCCGATTTGAATTCTCCGAATTATCGGAGTAAACTGGGATTTCGTTCTACTCAACATTTTAATTTTTATTGACAACATGAAATTAGCCCTTAATTGGTTAAAAGAATATACAGATATTAATCTACCACCACAAAAAGTGGGAGAAATCTTGACGGATATTGGTTTAGAAGTAGAAGGCGAAGAAGAAATCGAAAGTATTCCTGGAGGCTTAGCAGGTTTAGTTGTTGGGCAGGTCAAAGAATGTGGCAAACATCCCAATGCGGATAAATTATCTCTAACTAAAGTTGACGTTGGAGGTGACGAATTATTACAGATTGTTTGTGGCGCACCGAATGTAGCGGCTGGACAAAAAGTAGTAGTTGCTACTGTTGGCACAATGCTTTATCCTTTAGGTGGAGACCCTTTTAAAATCAAAAAAGGAAAGATTAGAGGAGAAGTTTCTATGGGAATGCTTTGTGCAGAGGATGAAATCGGTTTAGGCGCAGACCATGATGGAATTATTGTTTTGCCAGAAACTGTTAGCGTAGGAACTTTAGTAAAAGAACACTATGAATTAGAGTCTGATTATGTGTATGAAATTGGCTTAACGCCCAACCGTTCAGATGGGACAAATCAAATAGGGTCTGCTAAAGATTTAGCAGCAGCTTTAAAAATAAATTACGGGCATTCTGGTGAAGTTAGAATGCCATCCGTGGCGGATTTCAAAGTAGACAATCACGATTTACCAATTGATGTAACCGTTGAGAATACGGCATCTTGCCCACGTTATTCTGGCGTTTCTATTGCTGGGGTAACTATCAAAGAATCGCCCAATTGGTTAAAGGCTCGATTAGTATCTATTGGTGTTCGCCCAATCAGTAATGTGGTCGATATTACCAACTTCGTTTTACACGAATTAGGCCAACCATTGCACGCTTTTGATGCAGATAAAATAACGGGCAAAAAGGTAATTGTAAAAAACTTACCTGCTGGAACTAAATTTCTTTCATTAGATGAAGTAGCGCGTAAATTAATTCCTACCGATTTAATGATTTGTGATGGCGATTCTAATGGGATGTGTATCGCTGGTGTTTTTGGTGGTTTAAAATCTGGGGTAACGGATACAACAACTAATATTTTCTTGGAGGCGGCACATTTTAATGCCAAGACGACTCGAAAAACGAGTTTCCACCACGATTTAAGAACAGATGCGGCCAAAGTATTTGAAAAAGGGAGTGACCCAAATATTACGGTCTATGCCCTAAAAAGAGCCGCACAATTAATCAAAGAATTAGCAGGTGGAAAAATTGCTTCTGAAATCGTAGATATTTATCCTACTGAAATTAAGCGGGCTGAAATTAAGGTGGCTTATAAAAATGTAGAACGTTTAATTGGGGTAGCTATTCCAAAAGCGGAAATACGAGCCATTTTAGAAGCTATGGAAATGGAATTTTTGGAAGACGGTGATACCCACTTTGTCGTAGCAGTCCCAACCAATAAAGCAGATGTAACGAGAGAAGCAGATTTAATAGAGGAAATTTTACGGATTTATGGTTTTAATAAAGTACCCATTCCTACACAGGTAAAAAATTCTGTGGTGGCTACTAAAAGACCTAGTCCACAAGAATTGAGAAATACTTTAGGGGATTATTTATCTGCGAACGGTTTTAATGAAATGATGGCGGTGTCTTTGAGTAAATCTAGCTATTCCAAAGAAATATTACCCGTTCCAGAAGCAGATTTAGTTTATGTAAATAATACGTCTAATGTTACTTTAGATGTGATGCGTCCGACAATGTTGTTCAGTGGATTAGAAGCTATCGTACATAATCAAAATAGACGTAGTGCAGATTTAAAATTATTTGAATCTGGTAAGACCTACAAAAAAACAGCAGATGGATTTAAGGAATCTCAACATCTCAGTTTATTCTTGACGGGTCAGAAAGCAAGTGAAAGTTGGCATAATACCAAACAAGCTGCAACTGATTTTTATACCTTAAAAGCGTATGTCAGTAATGTCCTAGCACGTTTGGGAATGACTGGTTTCCAAGAAGATAGTTTAAAAGATGATATATTTGCAGTAGGTTATAAATATTTCCGAGGTCAACAAGTAGTCGCAAAATTTGGTAAAATCCAACAAAAAATTGCGAAAGCAATGGGTATTAAGCGTGATGTTTACTATGCGGATATTAATTTTGATGCTTTAGCAAAAGCTAGTAAAAAACATAAAATAGCTTATAGCGAATTAAATAAATTCCCGACAGTTCGTCGAGATTTAGCCTTAGTCATTGACAATTCGGTGAGTTTCAACGATATTGTACGCCATGCACGAAAAACGGTCAAAAAGAGCTTAAAAGCTATTAATCTTTTCGACGTTTATACAAACGAAGACCAGTTAGGAGCTAATAAAAAATCCTATGCGGTAAGTTTTGTTTTTGAAGACCCTACTAAAACTTTAGTAGATAAATTTGTTGATAAAGAAATGAACAAATTAATACAAACTTTTGAAAGAAACTTGAATGCGCAGATAAGAAGATAGAAGTGAGAAATCAGA
>CAYMSC010000296.1:0-2955 GCA_964392805.1 uncultured Saprospiraceae bacterium | reverse complement strand
TGACAATGAAATGGTCTGTCATCTGACTTCTGTAAAGGAAACACTATCATAAACTCCCTCAACAAAATGAAGCTATCGGATAAAATAGCAGACATTAAGAAAAAAGTAAGACATTTAGCATCTAAAATGGACAAACTCCGTTCAGAAAACAAGGTGCTAATTGAGGAAAATAGAGAATTAAGGATTAAATTGCAGCGTGATGCAAAAGAATTAAAATTCATGAGGCATCAATTAGCTGTTTTTAAAGAGCGACTAATGAACCAGTCACTAAAGGAAGTGATTGAAGAAGAGGAGTAGGATTTAAGAGATTGATTTAGAAAGAAAAGGCATTTTTATAAAATAAAATGTCTAAGTAATGATTTTTGAGATTTTGTAAAATATATAGATAAATCAACCCAGAAGTATCAAAAGTGATAACCGATGTCTAGTAATATTCATTGGTTCTGAACTTATAAATACTTTTTAATTTAAAATTTTAGATTTTAGATTTTAGATTTTACCATTTACATTTCTCCCATCGGTTTTAGCATATGGATAACCAAGATAATAAAATTAGAATGACGGTAATTATTGCCGGTCGACCATATTCGCTAAAAGTAGAAGCTGAAGATGAACCTGTTCTTTTGCGTTTAACTAAAGAAATAAACGACAAAGTCAAACAGTTTCAAACTACCTATAAAAGAAAGGACAAGCAAGATTTATTAGCGATGTCCTTACTTACTTTTGCAGTAGACTTACATAAAGCTCGTACTAAAACCACTACTAACCTTTCTACCAATCATCTCTCCGATTCTCTTCAAGAAATTGACAATTTATTGGACAACTTAGTGAAATCTTAAATGTAAAATTTCAAATCTAAATCCCGATAGCTATCGAGACAAACAGTAACTTATGATTTGAATTGGCTCAAGCTATTTTTAAGTTTTGCTTATTAGTAAAAAAGCTAATTGACTTTTTTAAATGATAAATGGATTTCTTAAAGAAACCATTTATGTGTAAGAAACATTAAAAATAAATTTACAATTTCTAAAAATTTTAAGTTACTGATTGCCAGTACTTTTAAATTTTAGATTTAGGGCAAACGAAAAGTCAAAATTGTAATGTGTAATTCATTGAAAAAACTAGGAGCGATGTTTGAAGATTGCATCTTCAAACCAATATTTCAAAAGTTTTCAACTTTTATCAGTCGTTTACATATTATAAAAACGACTTTTCGTTCGCCCTAATTTTAGATTTGTAATTTTAAATTTTACATTTCCCTAATGGACGTAGTTGTCCCTTTTTAATCATATATAAATTATAGTGGAATTATGGAAATACTTATGGGAATAATTGGCGGTGGAGTCGTTGGCGCTATTGCAGCTTTCATGCTCGTGAAGTCGATGATTACAAGAGCTAATCAAGGCAAGATTGATGAGATGAATAGTAAGGCAGACTTAATGTTGCAAGAAGCAAGATTGACTGCTAAGCGAGCACAGGATGAAGCTCAATTAAAGGCAGATAAAATTGTTAGCAAAGCTGAAACAAAAAATGAGCAAATCAAACAAAAAAAGATTCAAGAAGCAAAAAATAAGTTTAATAGCTTGAAATCTAAATTTGAAAATGAAAAATCTCAGCACAAAATCGACATGAAAGATTTGGAGCTTGAAGCTAAATCTTTAAAATCTGAAATCAAAGAGCAAGAGGAGGCGCTAGAAGAAAAACAAGAAGAATTTGCTTTACGCAAACAAGAGGTAGAAAATAAAGAAGCAGAGATTAAGACGGTTCGTGAAAATTTGGAAAAACAAATTCAAATCGTTGCAAAGAAGAAAGAAGAATTGGACGCTGCTAATGAAGAACGTATCAAAGCATTAGAAAATATTTCTAAACTTTCGGAAGCAGAAGCTAAAGAACAATTATTGGAAGCCGTAAAAGCAAAAGCGGAAACCGATGCAATGTCTCTAGTAAAAGATACGATTACGAGAGCAAAGGCAGATGCTAATAAAGAAGCTAAGAAAATTGTGATTCAAACCATCCAACGGATGTGTGCAGAATATACCATTGAAAACACCGTTTCTGTATTCAACTTAGAATCAGATGACTTGAAAGGACAAATCATTGGTAGAGAAGGTCGAAATATTCGAGCCTTGGAAGCAGCAACAGGTGCAGAGATTGTGGTAGATGATACGCCTGAGGCAATTGTAATTTCTAGTTTTGACCCTATCCGAAGAGAGGTTTGTCGATTATCTTTAAAGCGGTTGGTAGCAGATGGTAGAATTCACCCCGCAAGAATTGAGGAAGTGGTAGAAAAAACAAAGAAGCAGTTAACAGAACAGATTATCGAAATTGGAGAGCGAACAGTAATTGATTTAGATATTCACGGTCTACAGCCTTATTTGGTAAAAATGGTTGGTAGAATGCGTTTCCGTTCTTCTTACGGACAAAACTTATTAAAGCACTCTATCGAAACAGCTAACCTTTGTGCGATGATGGCAGCAGAATTAGGCTTGAGTCCTAAGCAAGCTAAAATGGCAAAACGTGCAGGTCTACTACACGATATTGGAAAAGTAGCAGAAGAAGAATCTGAATTATCTCATGCTATCTTAGGGATGAAATTATGTGAGAAACACGGAGAACATGCGGTAATTTGTAATGCAGTTGGTGCACACCACGACGAGGTTGAAATGAATAATATTATTTCTCCATTGGTGCAAGCATGTGATGCCATCTCTGGTGCAAGGCCGGGCGCAAGAAGAGAAATCTTAGAAAGTTACTTAAAGCGGATTGGCGAATTAGAGGACTTAGCGATGGCACACGATGGTGTTCAAAAAGCCTTCGCTATGCAAGCAGGACGGGAATTAAGAGTTATCGTTGAAAGTGATAAAGTATCTGATGAAGTTGCAGATACACTTTCTTTCCAGATTTCTCAGAAGATTCAAGATGAGATGCAGTTTCCTGGGCAGATTAAAGTGACGG
>CAYMSC010000295.1:0-8151 GCA_964392805.1 uncultured Saprospiraceae bacterium | reverse complement strand
CTTAAGTGGTCTTAAAGAAAAATTACTACATTCGTTGGTGTATTAAATTTAAGCACTAATCAAAACATCATGAAAAAACTACTCCTTACCAATACCTTCCTTTTGGTGATATTTTTCACCTTAATTGGACAAGAAGCAACAAAAAAAGAAATCCTTCAAATAGAAGGCCTAAAAGCACCCGTTGAAATTATCATTGACCATTGGGGCATTCCACATATCTATGCTCAAAACGAAGCAGACTTATTTTTTGCTCAAGGCTTTAATGCGGCAAGAGATAGGCTATTTCAGTTTGAAATTTGGCGTCGACAAGCCACAGGAACTGTCGCAGAAATATTAGGAGAAAGAGAACTAAAAAGAGATATAGGTACTCGACTGTTTCAGTTTCGTGGCGACATCAAAGCTGAAATGAATCATTATCATGATAGCGGAGAATTAATCATTACTTCTTACGTTGCTGGCGTGAATAAGTACATTGAACTTACAGAGAAAAATCCTAAATTATTACCAGTTGAATTTGGTTTATTAAATATTAAGCCTCAAAAATGGACACCAGAAATAGTAGTTTCCAGACATCAAGGTTTACTGGGAAATATTGGGGATGAACTAAAAATAGGACGTCAAGTGGCAATGATGGGGGTAGAAAAAACAAAGGCGCTCAATTGGTTTCATCCTAATGACCCTATTTTAGCATTAGATCCCAAGATTGACGGAAATCTATTAAAAGAAGATATTTTAGAAATTTATAATGCCTACCGCCGTCCTGTCCGTTTCCAACCAGAAGATTTGATAACAGATGCCAGAAATGATTGGCAACAATATAAAAACCTAGCTGCTGCTGATGAAGTAGAGTGGCAATATATAGACAAAGAAGAAAGAGCTTTTTGGGGAAGTAATAATTGGGTTGTGTCAGGCGAACATACCCAAAGTGGCTATCCAATGATGGCAAATGACCCGCACCGTACTCAATCAACCCCTTCCTTACGCTACATGTCGCATTTAGTCGCTCCTGGTTGGGATGTAATTGGTGGAGGCGAACCTGAAATCCCAGGCATTTCTATCGGACATAACCAATATGGTGCATGGGGATTGACCGTTTATCGGACAGATGCAGAAGATTTATACGTCTATGACATCAATCCAAAAAATCCGAATGAATATTGGTATAAAGGCCGTTGGGAGGCGATGCACACACTAACCGATGAAATTCCCGTAAAAGGGCAAAATGCACATAAAGTGGAACATAAATATACGCGTCATGGTCCTGTTGTTTTTGAAGACAAGAAAAATAACAAAGCTTATGCCGTTCGTTGTGGTTGGTTAGAAATTGGTGGTTCGCCTTATTTGGCAAGTTTAAGAATGGATCAAGCAAAAAACTTTGAAGCGTTTAAAGCAGCTTGTAATTATAGTAATATTCCTGGAGAGAATATGGTGTGGGTAGACAAAGCAGGTAATATTGGCTGGCAAGCAGTAGGAATCGCACCTGTTCGACGGAATTTTAGTGGGATGGTGCCCATACCAGGTGATGGTAGCCATGAATGGGATGGCTATTTACCAATCATTGCGAAGCCAAATTTATACAACCCTGAAAGCGGTATTTTTCTAACCTCTAACGAAAATGTAACACCTAATAACTATATTCATAAAGATGCAGTTGGTTTTAGTTGGTCAGACCCGTATAGGGGCGATAGGGTAGCGGAGGTGCTACATTCAGGGCAACAGCAAACATTGAGTAGCATGGCTGCCTTACAGACGGATTATACGTCTATTCCCGCCAGAGAATTAGTACCCATGCTTAGAGATTTAGAGGTTATGGACGAGCATACTGCTAAAGCCCAATCCTTATTATTGGCTTGGTCGGATTACCAACTAGATAAAAATTCTATCGAAGCAGCGATTTATGTAGCATGGGAACGAGCATTAAAGCAAAATATGACTAATTTACTAGTACCCAAAGCGGTACAACCTTATCACTCTATGCAATTGAAAAAAGTGATTGATTGGTTAGTTTTGCCTGATGATAAATTTGGAACTAACCCAATACAAGGGAGGGATGATTTTTTGATTGCGGCACTTAAAAAAGCAATAAATTCACTCACTAAAAAATTGGGGGAAGATATGACCCAATGGCAATATGGACAAGAAAAATACAAACATATTTACCTTAAACACCCCATGAGTAATGCCGTCAAAGCTGATATGCGTAAGAAATTAGACGTGGGCCCAGCACCAAGAGGTGGAAATGGTTATACCGTCGGAAGTACAGGAGGTAGAGATAATCAGCCGAGTGGAGGTTCTTTCCGAATCATTGTAGATTGTGTAGATTGGGACGCTTGTTTAGGGACGAATAGTCCTGGGCAATCAGGTAATCCCGATGATAAATTTTATGATAACCTATTTGATATTTGGGCAAAAGATAAGTTTTTCCCTGTTTTTTATAGTCGGGAGAAGGTGGAAAGTGTGTCGGATAAGGTGATGGTTTTGCAGCCAAAATGAGGGTTGCTCCTACCTTATCTTTTCAATCAAAATAGGCTTTCCTCTAAAATTAATCGCCTCATTTTCTGACTTCCCAAACAGCAATTGCCCAATAGGAGAAGCCAGAGAAATGGCAAAATAGGTGGTGCCTTTCAAATCGATTTTTCCAAAACCAAGGGATAGAAAGTAAGTTCCTTGATTGGTAGAAACTAAGCTACCTAAGACCACTATCTTACTCGTCTTATGAATATCAATCTGTGCCAATTGTCGTTGTAAATCCAATGCTTTGGCAAGCTGAATTTTATTCCGTTCTTCCTCGCCTTGCATCATCGCTCGACTGGTTTCAAACTTGTCCCCTGCGCTACTCTTAGTTTCGTTGTTTTTAGAATCCTTGGCAGCTTTCATCGCTTTTTGTGCATTGGAGACTCGTTGGTCAATTTGCTGCTGGAGTCGTTGGTATAGTTGTTTTTTTGTAGACATTTATAGATGGATGATTATTAATTTTAATTTGCCTTATAGAGCGTCAGATTAAAAATTGATATTAATTATTTTATAATGTGTATAAAATCCGTTGGGAAACTAATCTGTTGGGGAAAAAATAGGCCCAACGAATTAGCTTCCCAACGGATAATTATCAATTTTCTTTCTGATTATCTATAACAAAATCATTAAACATACTGTTGCTGCCAGTTTCGATAAGGTAATAACTCGACTAACTTCACTGTTTTATTTTTTCCTAAAACAACCATTGTATTGATGTTTTCTTTATTTGTTTGGTGCATAAATTCTCTACATCTACCACAAGGTGCTAAGACAAAAATGTTCCCTGCATCATCTTTTTTTACAGCGACTATTTTACTAATTTTATATTCACCTTGGGTAATCATTTGACTAATAGCTGTATGTTCTGCACAAAACCCCATCCCACTGATGGTATCAATACAAACTCCTTTAAAAATAGTGTTTTTATCTGTTAATAAGACACAGGCAACACCGCCCATATCGGCATTGTCGATTGTTTTTGGCTGAACAAGTTGGCTCGCTGCTTGAATTAATGCTTCGTTTGACATTATCGTTTTTAGTTATACCAAAAAAGGATACATCTCTTAACGAAATGTATCCTTTTTATTATTGAAATGAATCTTATTTATTTCTTCTTTTTCCAACCATCTCGCAAGGTCACCGTTCGGTTAAAGACCATTTTATCTTCCGTCGAATCTCGGTCGCAACAGAAATAGCCAATCCGCATGAACTGGAAGGTGTTCCCCGGTTTTGCTTTGACTAAGCCTGGTTCAGCATAGCCCGTGCTAACACTCAAAGAGTCCTCATTAAAGAATTCCATGAAGTCTTTACCTTCGTGTCCAGTAGGCGTTTCGTCCGTGAATAAGCGGTCATATGCTCTCACTTCTATTTCTTTAGCATGAGGGATAGACACCCAATGCAAAACGCCTTTTGCTTTAACACCAGAAGTATCTTCTCCACTTTTAGAATCAGGGAAGTAAGTGGCATGAATTTCTGTAATTACTCCGTTCTCGTCTTTGACAAAAGTCTCTCCTCGAATAATATAAGCGCCTTTTAAGCGTACATTTCGTTCAGGGCCTAATCGGTAAAACTTTTTTGGCGAAGGCGGGTCTTCTCTAAAGTCTGCTCTTTCAATATAGATTTCTCTGGAAAAAGGAAGTACCCGATTACCCGCACTTTCATCTTCTGGATTATTAATTAAAATTAAATCCTCTGTTTTATCTTCAGGATAGTTAGTAATCACGACTTTTACAGGGTCTAAAACTGCCATCATTCGATTAGCCGTTTTATTTAATTCTTGTCGTACACAGAATTCTAATAAACCAACATCAATTAGATTTTCTCGCTTTGCGACTCCTGCTTTACCACAAAAAGTTCTTAAAGCCATTGGTGGAAAGCCTCTACGGCGCATCCCTGAGATAGTCGGCATTCGTGGGTCATCCCAACCACTCACTAATCCTTCTTGCACTAATTTTAATAAACGTCTTTTACTGGTAATCATATAGGTCACATTCATTCGAGCAAACTCTGTTTGTTCAGAAGGATAAATACCTAAGTTTTCAATAAACCAGTTATATAATGGCCGGTGGTGAATAAATTCTAAAGAACATAAAGAATGCGTGATTTCTTCAATAGAATCCGATTGACCATGGGTAAAATCATACATTGGGTAAATCACCCATTCATCGCCTGTTCGATGATGTTCAGCATGCTTAATCCGATACATAATCGGATCTCGCATCAACATATTTGGCGATGCCATATCGACTTTAGCTCTTAGAACCATAGACCCATCTGGATATTCACCTTTTTTCATGCGTTTAAAAAGGTCTAAATTTTCTTCGACACTTCTATCTCTATTTGGACTATTCGTACCCGGTCTAGTTGGTGTTCCTTTTTGTTCCGCCATTTCTTCTGGGCTCAAATCATCCACATATGCCAAACCCTTCTTAATTAAAGTTACCGCAAAATCATAAAGCTGCGGAAAATAATCCGAAGCATATCGGGCTTCGCCGTCCCATTCAAAACCCAACCATTTAATGTCTTTTTTGATGGCTTCCACGTAATGCGTTTCCTCAGTAGTAGGATTGGTATCATCAAACCGAAGATTGGTCTTCCCTCCATATTTCTGCGCCGTCTCAAAACTAATACATAATGCTTTGGTATGACCAATATGTAAATAACCATTTGGCTCGGGTGGGAATCGAGTCAACACTCGCCCACTATGTTTGCCATTCGCAATATCTTCTTCAATCATTTGCTCAATAAAATTGAGTGATTCTTTTGTCTCCGTACTCATGTTTATAAATGTAAAATGTGAAATTTCAAATGTAAAATCTAAAAGTGAAGGTAAAAGGAACTACACCTTAATATATAATACAGTCAATTTCCAGCAAAAAAGTTGCAAAATATCGCTATTTATGCTTTAATTCAACAGGAAAGTAGTTTTGTCCAATATTGAGACGTTTATTTAAGATAATAGATACAAATATAAAACCCCTAGATTCAATCCAGAGGTTTTATTTATTATTGAAATAGCAATTTTGACGAATTCATCATTCTCCCACCCACCCACTTCGTGGTTCATTCGCTTGAAGGTTCCCCGAACCTTCACCCTTCGGAGTCGCTCATTCCTCTTTCTCCCAATCCATCGTCCGTTTCACTGCCTTCTGCCAACCTGCATATAATTTCTTGCGGTCATCCGCTTTCATCTTCGGCTTGAAGGTTTTATCAATTTGCCAACCTTTAGTAATATCTGATTTTTTCCAAAAACCTGTTGCTAGTCCCGCTAAATAAGCGGCACCCAAAGCAGTTGTTTCAATGATGACGGGACGTTCTACTTTTGTTTTTAGAATATCCGATTGGAATTGCATCAATAAATTATTTGCGCAAGCACCGCCATCTACTCTCAGGGATGCCAAAGGAACACCTGAATCTTTTTCCATGGCATCTAAGACATCTCTTGTTTGATAAGCCAAAGATTCCAAAGTCGCTCTTATAATATGTCCTTTTTCTGAACCTCTGGTCAAACCAAAGATAGCCCCTCTAGCATACATATCCCAATAAGGCGCGCCTAAGCCCGCAAAAGCAGGCACGACATATACACCGCCATTATCATCCACTTTGTTTGCGAAGAATTCAGAGTCTGGTGCGGCATCTAATATTTTTAAGCCATCTCTCAACCATTGAATCGCTGCACCTGCGATAAATACACTACCTTCTAAAGCATAGGTTACTTTTCCGTCAAGTCCCCAAGCAATAGTCGTCAATAAACCCGCTTTAGACTCTACCGGTGTTTCTCCTGTATTCATCAGCATGAAACAACCCGTTCCATAAGTATTTTTTGCCATTCCCTTTTCCAAACAAGCTTGACCGAATAAAGCTGCTTGCTGGTCGCCTGCCATACCCGCAACAGGAATAGATGCACCAAAAAGTTTTTTGACGGTTTTACCATATATATGACTAGACGGTTTTACTTCTGGAAGCATTTTTGTAGGAATATCAAATCTTTTGAGGATTTTCTCATCCCATTTTAAGTCTCTTATATTAAATAGGAGTGTTCGAGAAGCATTGGAATAATCGGTGACGTGTTCTTTGCCACCTGTAAGCAACCAAACTAACCAACTGTCCATTGTTCCAAAAAGCAATTCTCCGTTCTCCGCTCTTTTACGAGCACCGGGTACATTATCCAATAACCATTTTACTTTTGTTCCAGAAAAATAGGCGTCTATTACTAAACCTGTATTGGTTCTTATATAAGCTTCCCAGTCTTCGGCTTTGAGTTCATCGCAAAAAGGAGCAGTTCGTCTATCTTGCCACACAATGGCGTTATGAATTGGTTCGCCTGTCTTCTTATCCCAAATGACAGTCGTCTCTCTTTGGTTTGTAATACCGATGGCATCAATTTGGTCTCCTGATACCTTATTATTTTTCAAAACAGCTTGGGCAACCTTCAATTGAGTTTGCCAAATTTCCTGTGCATTATGTTCTACCCATCCCGGTTTGGGGAATATCTGAGTAAACTCCTGTTGTTCTACGGCAGCGATACTCCCTTTTTTATCAAATAGGATAGCTCTGCAGCTAGTTGTTCCTTGGTCGAGTGCTAATACATATTTCATACGATAGGTTTTGGTTTTATTTTTATATGTTATAAAATAAAATTATGATTCTTTGACAATCGTTGCATTGAAACTTACCGTAGCTCAAGCATCTTGCTTGAGAAGTGACGATTTGTCTCAAGCTAGAAGCTTGAGCTACGTTTTGCAAAAATTATCAAAGCCCCTTAAAATTAATAAGCGCTTTGCTTATTTTTAAGAAGGCTAAAAATAAGAAAAAGGAAATAAGAAAATAAAAAATGTGCAAAAATTAGGGCAAATTCATTCATTCTAATTTGTGACAAGGAAAATGAAGGCTATTTTTTTAAAATTTCTTTTTGAGTAAGGAATCGTTTAGATAAGTAGTTTTTCTAGTCACTTTACAGTAAAGTGCTGATTATTAACTATTTAAATTTAAATGAGTATGCGAAACAATGAAAATAGCCTGTCACAATTAGTCTAAAAATGAAATGATAGTTAGTTCTCTAAAAAAAAATAATTTTTTTTCATTTTTTTTTAAAAAAGTTTATCAGAGAAAAAAATCATTTTTAAAAATGGCTTTTGTTATTAAAAAATTGACCATTAGTAATTTACATTAAAAGTAATTTTTTAATATGGAGACATCCTCATAATTAGCTATGTCACAAGGAGTTGCGAAAAATGAATTTATGATTTTTTTTGATAAAAAGTTTTGAAAACGCTTGACAGTGACACTAAACCGCTCTATATTTGTATCATCAAACAAACACAAAAACATTTTCTCCCCACCAATTTTTTCCCCCTCAATAAAAAAAAGATAAAAACAAATACTTACCACAAACACTGAGTCTAAGAACAAACAACTTAAAAAAGCAAAACACTCACACTTAATAAAAACTAGAACAAAAACTCAGTATTCCCCACACAACACAGTCAATCAAAAATTATTGAATTAAATTTTTTAATACACTAGAACAAACATTTAATAGCACTTTGAACAAACATTGAAATTTATTAAAGGCTTGAACAAACACTTAAAAACTCGAACAAACAGTAACAACACTAGAACAAACATTGAGATTCA
>CAYMSC010000294.1:0-8153 GCA_964392805.1 uncultured Saprospiraceae bacterium | reverse complement strand
ATCAAAAGAAGCCGTCCTAGATGTTCAAGTTATTGTTTTGCCGTTACTTAGTATTCTTTTATAAAACGAAATAAGTATCCTTTTATTCAAAATCAAAATACACTTTTATCTAAAATAGTAAGTCATTCATCGAATACTACAAAAAAAGTAATACACAAATCTTTTGTGAATCTCTTTTGTGTACTTTTATGTTCTTTTGTGTTTCAAAAAAACATGACACTATTCTTTCTTATCCGCTGTACGCAACGTCGGATATTCAATCCCCAACTGTTCCATATAAGAATCATACTTTGTTTCATCATAATAAAACGGCTCTAATTGAGGTCTAAATTCCTCTACAATTTCTTTATTCAAATAAATAGCAGGGGTGTCATCTTCTGTAATCATTGGCTTATATTCTTGGACCATTCCTTGTTCTTCTCGGAAGTATTTCCATGCCGCTTCAACTAATTCGGGTTTCATTAAAAAATCTAATAAAGTCATTGCCTCTGCCTTTGCGCCAGCCACTACTCCTTTATGTGCAATTGGAGTTGCCATTGCAATTGCATTCGACCAATGATGTCCTTGCAAACCTGGAATATTAGAAGGAAAACGCATGGTAACCGTTGGCAATTTCCAAGAAATATCTCCAATATCATCCGACCCACCACTCACAAATCTAGTTGACGGTAAACCTATCGTGTCTAGTTTAGTTTTCAAACCATTGGTGTCTCGAACAGAGTTAACTTCTCTCTGCACTGCCATAGCTAAAGTTTGGTCATCCTTACTCCATTCAGGTAAACCTACGTCTTTAATATTTTCGTACATCGTTTCTGCAATCACTTGATTAAAATGACGAGGCCAAGCAGAACCCAATACTTTTTTACTCATTTTAGTATTGGTCATCAAGGCAGCCCCTTCCGCAATTTTGTTCGCTCGGTCATATACATCCATAATTCTAGGATAAGTCACATGCCGAAAATAATACCAAATTGAGGCTTTAGAAGGCACTACATTTGGTTGGTCACCACCATTATTTATTACACTATGAGAACGGTGCAAAGGGTCTAAATGCTCTCGTTGATATTGCCAACCAATATTCATTAATTCTACAGCATCCGCTGCACTCCTTCCTCTCCACGGAGAACCTGCGGCGTGTGCTGCTTCTCCTTCAAATTCGTATTGCACAGAAATTAAACCAGTCCCTCTAGCCTGCCCATAAGACACTGATAAATTACTACTAACATGGGTAAAAATAGAAATATCTACCTCATCAAAATAACCATCTCTGGTGTAGAATGCTTTTGTTCCTACCAGTTCTTCTGCTACACCAGGCCATAGAATCAAAGTGCCAGACATCCCTTCTCTTTCCATAATTTCTTTGACGGTCAAAGCAGCAAGAATATTTAAAGGAGAGCCTGAATTATGTCCTTCTCCGTGTCCTGGGGCACCTTCTACTATTGGGTCATGATAAGCTACCCCTGGTTTTTGAGATGCTTTTGGAATACAATCCAAATCACTACCAATAGCAATAACAGGTTTTCCACTCCCCCATTTTGCCCACCAAGCAGTTGGAATACCAGAAATGCCTTCTTCTACAGTAAACCCATTTTCTTTTAGAATACCTGTTAAATATTTTGATGTTTCTTCTTCTTGAAAACCTAGTTCGGCAAAGCTAAAAACCTTGTCGACCATGACTTGAGCCATTTTTGCTTTTTGGTCTATTTTGGTTTTAGCTTCCTTTTTTAAAGCAGCTAGTTTTTTGTCTTGATCACTTACTTGTTGGGCAATGGCACAAGACCCGAAAGTAGAGGCAATGAATAATAATAGAAATAGTTTTTTCATAACATTGATTTTATTAGCTAATATTGATTTTATGTTATTTTCGATTTCTTTCATTAGTTTTCCTAGATGAAAATATCTAGTAACAAACATCCAAGAATACCAACTATAGAAACGATGGTCTCCATAGCCGTCCAAGAACGTAAAGTCTCACCAATAGTCAGATTAAAATATTCTTTAAATAGCCAAAATCCCGTATCGTTCACATGAGAAAGCGTTAAACTACCTGCACCAGTTGCCAGCACTAATAATTCTGGGCTAACGTCTGTAGCACCAACTAAAGGGGCAACAATACCGCCCGCCGTCAGTGCAGCGACAGTAGCAGAACCCAAGGCAATACGTAAAGCCGCTGCAATACACCAAGCTAAAACCAAAGGAGATAAATTAGAATCCACCATTAATTTGGTAATATAATCTCCTGTTCCACTATCCACCAAAACTTGCTTAAAAGCACCTCCAGCCCCGATAATTAAAAGAATCATGGCTATTACTTTTACAGATTCTGCTAAACTATCCATCACTTCTTTCATCGTTTTTCCTAAATTGGTTCCTAAGGTATAAATAGCAATTAAGACAGCTAATAAAATAGCAATAATCGGGTCACCTAAAATATTGATTAAATCGTATAAATTAATAATTTCTATACCACTAATATTTAAACTAAATGCTTTTGCTTCTTCTCCTAAAGTTAATTTTCCAATAGCAGAAGCAGCCATTAATAAAACAGGAATTAAAGCGGTGAATATACTGATACCTAAAGAAGGCAATTTTTCTGGTGGAATTTCTTTTAATGGAAATAAATCTTTGGGTTGTTCTTTTGTTTGGAAATTTCTTAAAGTACTACCAAAAATAGGGCCTGCAATAATAATCGTCGGTATCGCTAAGATAAGCCCATAAAGTAAGGTCAAAGAAATGTCTGCACCATAAATCACGGAAATAGCAGTAGGTGCAGGATGCGGAGGTAAGAACCCATGTGTGACGGATAAAGAAGCCACCATTGGAATACCAACATATAAAATAGGTAGTCTAGTAGATTGAGCAATCGAGAAAATAATAGGAATCAACATGATAAATCCTACGGAGTAAAACATTGGGACTCCTACGATAAAACCTGTTAGAATCACTGCCCAATGAATATTTTTGACTCCAAATTTGTCGATTAAGCTAGTCGTTATATTTTGTGCCGCTCCACTTTCCGCAATCAAGGCACCCAACATTGCACCAAATCCTAAAATTAAAGCAAGATAGCCTAGTGTACCACCGACTCCTTTTTTAATGGATTCAATCACATCTGTTATCGGCATACCAAGTGCTACGCCAATCCCTAGAGAAACAATAATTAAGGCGATAAAAGCATTAAAGCGTAAACCGATAATAAGAATTAATAAAATGACAATTCCTAAAAGGATAGTAATTAATGGCATGTGTTTTTCGTTATTTTTAATAATAGCAAGCACCAAACAAAAAAGAAATCTGCGAAAGATAGGCATGAATTAGGAAAAAGCCCTTAAAATCCATTGAAAATTTAAACCATAATACCAATTTTAGGATTTTCTTTAGAGACATTACGAGTATCTTTGACGTCTCAAGAGAAAATCGTTAAAAAACGATTGACAACATATAGCAAAATCTTAAAATAAAATAAATGAAATTTTTATTAAACTTCTTTTTTCTTTATTTAATTAGCTTTAGTCCTGTATCTGCACAAGAAGCTAAACCACAACTTGAAAAAGTAGCCAAAAAAACTACAGAGGTAAAACCAATTGCCAATTCTTTACTTTGGGCAATTAGTGGAAATGGATTAACCGATACCTCTTACTTGTATGGAACGATTCACTTAATTGGGAAAGATGATTTTTTCTTGACTGACCAAACCAAAATAGCTTTTGATAAAAGTCAAAAAGTAACGTTTGAAATCAATATGGAAGAGATGTCAGATTTAGGTGCACAGATGGGTTTAATGATGAAAGCTTTTATGTCTGATGGGCAAACACTTAGTGATTTACTAGATGCAGACAAATACAAAGAAGTGAAAGCACATTTTGAGAAAATGGGCATGAACGATTTTATGTGGCAAATGATGGAACGCATCAAACCGATGTTCTTGACTGTTTTTGGTTCTATGGATATGTCAAACGGAGGCGGTCTAAATACAGGCGAAATGATGAGTTATGAAATGGAGTTTATGGATATGGCACAAACAAAGGAAAAGTCAATGGGAGGCTTAGAAACTGCAGGTTATCAAATGAGCATGTTTGATAGCATTCCATATAAAGCACAAGCAACAATGCTTTATGAAAGCATCAAAATAGAAGATACAGCAGGCAGCGACCAATTAGAAGAAATGGTCAAACTCTATAAAAACCAAGATATCAAAGGAATGATGAAAATGTTTGCAGCAGACGAAGAAGGTATTGGACAATATGAAGACCTGCTATTAGTCGGTCGAAATAAAAATTGGATTCCTGTCATGCAAAAAATGATGGGCAACCAAATTACTTTTTTTGCAGTTGGTGCAGGTCATCTAGGGGGAAATAATGGAGTAGTTAATTTATTAAAAGCGGAAGGTTATACTTTAACTCCATTAAATACCCGAACCTTATAAAAGCACTAATCTCGTTTTTAGTCTTGCAAAACGGTAAGTTAGAACATGGTTATCAAATCACTTCAGCTTACCGTTTTTTATTTTAGCTCATAATGTCCTATAATTGTGTATTCCTTTTCGTCAAAATAACTACAAAAGAGGATTGCATTATTAAATCGAAGCAACTAAATTGAAGGTAATTCGGTTCTATAGATACAACTATTCTTGACCAAAATTTTCAGTATTACCAAATGGGTAGATTATTCAAAAATATTTATCATTCTTTCCCTTTTCAATTGCTCATTTTGCATTTTAGGAGTAATTTAATATTGATATTCACTTGGTTTTTACTAGCCTTATTTATTAGTGGGCAAATAGGTGATATTTTTGGTATAAAATATCTTTTCTTATCTCCAGAATATTTAGGAGAAATCAATTTTTATAGTTTTTTTATCGTAGGTTTTTGGTTTGGAGCCTATTTGATGGCATGGAATCTAACGACTTATTTATTAGATGCGCATCGCTTTCCATTTATTGCGACAATGTCAAAACCTTTTACCAAATTTTGTATTAATAATTTTATTGTCCCGCTGTCTTTCTTCGTTTTCTATTTTTGTCATATTGTCTATTTTCAAGGTTATTATGAACTCCGTTCATTTGAAAATATCATGTGGAATTGTGGTGGTTTTATCTTGGGCAATTTTTTACTAATTTCTCTACTATCCTTCTATTTTCAATTTACCAACAAGGACATTCTAAACTTTGTAAAAACGAAAGAAGTCCCCCCTAACATGACGGGAAAATTAGCACCAGGTCGTCCTTATATTAATATCGATTCACTTAGAACTAATCGAACACAGTGGAAAGTAAAAACTTATCTTTCTACCAGTCTAAAACCAATGTTGGTAAGAAGTGTAACGCATTATGATAAAGAAACGCTATTCAAAGTATTTAAGCAAAATCACTTAAATATTTTAATCGTTCAGCTATCTGGCTTTTTCTTACTCATCTTCCTCGGTTTTTTAATAGATAATCCTTATTTCAGACTACCTGCTGCTTCCAGTGTTTTCATTCTATGCAGTATGATTATCGCTTTGGTGGGAGCGGTTACTTATTGGTTTGGTAAATGGAGAATGACCATTATTATATTATTATTTGTTGGTGTCCAAAACCTAACAAAATATGAGTTCTTTAGTCATGAAAATAGAGCATATGGGCTAAATTATAAGGTCGAAAAAACAAGCTATACATCGGATGCTTTAGCTATTCAAAGTTATCCAAAATATACTGCTCCAGATATTAAAAACACCATTAACATACTCAATACTTGGAAGAAAAAACAAGTAGAAAGCAAACCTAAAATGGTTTTACTTTGCGTAAGTGGAGGTGGAATGAAAGCTGCCACTTGGACAACGCAAGTTATGCAGCAAGTAGATAAAGCATTAAATGGAGAGTTGATGAATCATACCTCTCTAATTTCTGGTGCATCAGGTGGAATGCTAGGTGCTGCTTACATGAGGGAAGTATATTTACAGAAACAGTTAGGCAGAGAAATTGATTTTTATGACCATCAATACATCGACGATATTTCTACCGATTTATTAAATTCCATACTTTTTACTATAGTAGCAAACGATTTGTTTTTACCTTGGACTACTTTCGAATCAGGAGGATATGAATATCATAAAGACCGAGGATATATTTTTGAAAAACAATTTAATGAAAACACACATGGGCTACTTGATAAAACAATTAGTGACTATAAAATTCCTGAGCAAAGAGCAGTTATTCCGATGATGTTTGTTACTCCAGCTATAGTAAATGATGGTCGCCGAATGATTATTTCGCCCCAAGGTGTATCATATATGACTAAAACACCTGTTGTTGATAGCAAAAGAAATACCGTGAAAGCAGATGCCGTAGATTTTGGTAAAATATTCAAAGAGCAAGATGCCATGAATTTAAAATTTACGACTGCACTCCGAATGAATGCTACCTATCCATATATTCTACCAAATGTCCATCTCCCAAGTTCGCCTAAAATTGAGGTGTTAGATGCAGGGTTTAGAGACAATCATGGAATCACCTCTGCCACCCGTTTTATCCATGTTTTTAAAGATTGGATTGTAGAAAATACCAGTGGCATTATATTGATACAAATTGATACGAAGGATGGAATTAATGAAGTTACGCCAAGTGACGAAGATGGGCTAATCGGTAGTATTTTTAATCCATTAGGAATAGCGGGTAAATTACTAAAACTACAAGAATTTGAACACGATACTAACCTTGGATTCATCTTTGACCTATTAGGCGAAGAAAACTTTGATGTCATCCGTTTTTCTTATCAGCCTACCAAGCAAAATGAAAAAGCGTCTATGACCTATCATTTGACCGAAAGAGAAGAACAAGATATTCTTAGTGCTTTTTATTTAGAAGAAAATCAAGAAAATTTAAAATTATTAATGAATATTTTAAAAGTCCCCTTTCCACCACTTAGTATAAATAAGTAACTTAGCAGACCATTTCATTATCAGATGTCAGGGGTCGTGTAAAAAGCCTCAATTTTTAAAAAATCATCTATGTAATATAAAAAATGATGGTTAAGGCTGTTAAATTGTTGTATGTCAATGTCCTACAACAACAAAAATCAAGCAATCTAGCCATAAACAATCAAAATATTAAGCAAAAGTTACATATAATAATAATTTAAAATATAGGGCTTTTCACACAATCTCAGAAGTAAGATTTAGAAAACTGACCACAAATCAAGTCTAATCTATTAATAAAAAAATATGACTACTAAGACTAACAAAATACCAACAAAAATAACGGATGGCACAACCTATATTGATTCTCTCCGAGGTAGGGATTTAACGATTTACCTTTTTGGTAAAAAAGTAGACAATTATGTGGACCACCCAATGATTCGTCCCTCTATCAATGCCATAGCAGAAACCTATGAATTAGCTGTTCATGCGCCTGAATTAGCTGCTGTTATTTCTCCTTTTACGGGTGAACCAGTTAGTCGTTTTTTAAATGTCTGTACAGATGCCAAACAATTGGTTTTGCAAAATAAGATGCAACGGAAGTTAGGACAAATAACAGGTACTTGTTTTCAACGTTGTGTGGGCATGGATGCTTTTAATTCTCTTTATTCGGTTAGTTTTGAAATAGATGAAAAATATGGCACGACTTATCACGAAAGACTCAAGAATTTTCTAACCTTGATGCACCAATATAATTATGTAGTAGGAGGAGCGATGACTGATGTAAAAGGAGATAGAAGTCTACCCCCACATCAGCAAGAAGACCCAGATATGTTTGTGCATGTCACCAAAAGAACAGCAGATGGCGTTTATATTAGTGGTGCAAAAGCACATCAAACAGGCTGCATCAATTCACATTGGATGATAGTCATGCCTACTATGCGATTGGGCGAGGGAGACAAAGCCTATGCGATAACAGGGGCAGTCCCAGTAGATGCGAAAGGTATCACGTATATCTACGGTCGCCAATCGTGTGATACCAGAAGCATGGAAGAAGGAAGTATTGATGTCGGCAATGCCAAATACGGCGGTCAAGAAGCAATGGTTATTTTTGATAATGTTTTTATTCCCAACGAATATATTTTCATGGACGGGGAATATGATTTTGCCGCCATGTTGGTAGAACGATTCACTGCTTACCATAGAAGAAGTTATGTCTGTAAAAGTGGCGTAGGAGATGTATTGATTGGTGCAGCAGC
>CAYMSC010000293.1:0-8169 GCA_964392805.1 uncultured Saprospiraceae bacterium | reverse complement strand
TTTTGGCTACCCATGTTGAGTACCTAAAGGCACTATTGTGGGAGATAATAGAATGGGTGCTTCATTAAAGTTATTCTGTGGGTAATCGTAAGAACTCCAAGTTCTGGAAGCTCTTAGCTATTCCCAAGGTATTATTTATTTTCAGCGCTATTAGAGCGTCAGATTAAAAATTGATATTATTTATTTTAATAATACATCTAAAATCCGTTAGGAAACTAATCCGTTGGGGAAAAAATAGGCCTAACGGATTAGCTTCCCACAGTTTACTCCGATTTTATCGGAGGATAATTATCAATTTTCTTTCTGATTATCTAATCATTTAGGGCGAACGAAAAGTCGTTTTTATAATATGTAAACGACTGATAAAAGTTGAAAACTTTTGAAATATTGGTTTGAAGATGCAATCTTCAAACATCGCTCCTAGTTTTTTCAATGAATTACACATTACAATTTTGACTTTTCGTTTGCCCTATCTAATCATTTTATATCTCCTGACAACCAATCAATTACCAGCATGTCAAAACACTTATATTCATTCGGTTTTTTATTATCTTTTTTCGCCTTGCTCAATTGCAACCAAAAGCCTTATGCTCATGGTAAAATTATGTACGAAAACTTTTGTGTGAACTGTCATATGGAAGATGGGACTGGTTTGGTCGGCAATATTCCTCCTTTAGCTAATGCCGATTACTTAACCACACATGCAGATAAAATAGCTTGTATTATCCGACACGGCATTGAAGGAGAAATAGAAGTAAATGGTAAAAAATACACAACTCCAATGGCTGGTGTTCCTCAATTAACCGATGTAGAAATTGCTAATATCATCAATTACATCAATCACGAATGGGGCAATGATAATGGTTATACCACGATTAAACAAGTACAGAAACAATTGGAAAATTGCAATTAGCAGTAAATTGGTATGGACGTCGTCAGAAAACTGGTGACCATGATAGGTAAGTTAACATCCCCCGGTTAACAATTTTCATTGATAAAATCTCGTATCTTTTTGATAATCAAATCTGGAAATTCCTTATGAGGAGCGTGCCCCGTATCAGGTATTATCAAAGACTGACTATATCCAGATACACTATTTATTACCTCCTCCACTTGTTTTAAAGTTCCATACTCATCCTTTTCCCCTTGAATAATCAATGCAGGAGCGATAATCTTTGGCAATAACGAAAGGATATTCCAAGTTCTAAATCCTTCAGACAACCAAATAGTTATCCACGCCCAAAAAACACCATCTACTTTTGAATCGTGATATTTAAATAATCGTTCTCTGAAATTGGTGGTCTGATACCTTTCTTTTGCTTCCCTTATTCCTGCTAAAGTAATCTCTTCTACAAAAATATGCCCTGCTTGGCTAATCAATCCATGTATCAAAGAAGGGGCTTTTGCTGCTGTGATTAAAGCAATACTACCTCCATCACTATGTCCGAATAAAATGGGCTGATGGATAGAAAGCGCTTGTATTAATTCAATTAATCGGTCTGCCTCTTTGTCTAAGTAATCATTTCCTCGTTTGCTAAAATTGGTATTAATAGAAGATGCTCCATACCCTAATCGGTCATAAATTAAGTAATTACAATTAGTGGCTTCGGCTAATCTTTCTGGAAAGTCCCTCCAAAGGGTAATACAGCCCAAAGAATCATGTAGAAAAATAAACGTCGGTGCTTTAACATCTACTATTTTGGATACAATAGCCAATGTACCTAAACCTGATTTTAAGGTATAGCTTGTCCTTTTTAATAAATTATTCAATTTCGTTTTTGGTTTCAAATTAAAAATTAATGGATTGATGCACAATTGGTAATCAGGAAGAAAAATGATAATTATCCTCCGATAAAATCGGAGTAAACTGAGGCAAGCTAATCCGTTGGGCATATTTTTCCCCAACTGATTAGGCTCCCCAACAGATTTTAGATATATTTTAAAAATAAACAATATCAGTTTAATAGGAAAATCCGTGTAAATCAGCCTAATCCGCTAAATCCGTGGGACCTATCCTCCTAACTCGCCTGCGTAAGTTATTTTTTGAGAAATCCCTGTAAATACTCAATCAAGGTAGCTGGTATTGAGAACTTACAAATCCCTTACTAAAACTCAATAGCATTCAGAAAAGCGACTTGTTTATTAAAAGCACTTTTGGAAGTTTGCCGCAAATAAAAATTGCGTAAAGCGATTAATATAGAATTATCCAAATGAGCCGCCTTTCCTACATTCCTAGAATCAAGAGCTGCTTTTTGGGTTCTTGGAATTCGTTCCTGCTCAAAAGTTATAAATGCCTTTTCTGGGGTCGATTCGATGGCTAATAATTTGGCTAAAACGACGGCATCTTCGATGGATTGACACGCTCCTTGCCCTAAATTGGGCGTCATCGCATGGGCGGCATCCCCCATTAATAAGATTTTTCCAAAAGCAAAATTGGGCAAATTAGGTAATTCTTCTGCATCGTTTAATAATACATCCGATGCTTTGGTTAAAGCTAATAATTGCGGAATGGGCGCATGATAATCTTTAAAACGTTTCTCCAAATCTGAAATCTTAATAGCTCTTAAACTCGGGTCTTTGGCTTTTGCCTTAAAACTAGCATACCAATACATTCGATTATTACTCATTGGAACAGCACCAAATTGGCCGTTCTTTCCCCAAGTTTTAAATGGAAATTCTAATTTAATTGCTCCTGGTTGATGGTGTACCAAACCTCGCCAAATGGTGTACCCTGCATAATAGGAGGAAACATCAGGTAAGAGTTGTTTTCTTATAGCCGAATGAATGCCATCACAAGCCAATAAATAATCACCAGTTACACTAGTTCCATCTGAAAAGTGTAGTTCGAATCCTTTTGCATTTTTGGAAATACTTTCTCCTCGTTTATTGGTATAAAAAGGGACTTTATCTTTAATCTCATCCAACAATATTTGATGTAAATCTGCTCGATGAATAGAAATTAATGCTGGCACCCCAAATTTCTCAACTAATGGTTGAAGGTCGGTATGATTCAAAACTTTTCCTTTCGGGGTCAAAAACTGTCCGCCAATTTGAGCTTTAGATTTAGCTATAATCGCCTTTTCTAAACCGATGGCCCCTAAAGCTCTAATTGCATTACTACTGAGATTTAAACCTGCACCAACTGCTTTTATCTCCTTTGCCGCTTCATAAATCGTTACCTCAAAACCTTTTTGATGCAAGGCTATAGCAGTGGTTAAACCGCAGATACCACCTCCAGAAATTATAAATTTCATTAGAAAATATTTACTTTTTTTTAATTACTAACCGCTAATTAACTACTTTTATCCGATAATTTTTGCTAACAAGGAATTTTTAAGCCTAATTATGTCCATAAACTTAACGAAAAACACCATTATATTTTCTTTACTTTCCGCTCTGTTATTTTCCAATTGCTTGCCTTCCACAGATACTGACCCATATGAAGGAGGCTTAGAAATGTGGGAAGAACCAAGACATCAACTGGTGTTCTCCAAGGATAATATTAAGGTAATGGATGTAGTCATTCCAGCAGGAGATACTTGCTTATTTCATGTTC
This sequence comes from uncultured Saprospiraceae bacterium, assembly GCA_964392805.1. Classification (GTDB taxonomy): domain Bacteria; phylum Bacteroidota; class Bacteroidia; order Chitinophagales; family Saprospiraceae; genus JAFMDF01. The sequence goes on along the minus strand of CAYMSC010000293.1, from coordinate 4,613 downwards.
ATCGGCATCCAACGATTTATGTCTTATTAAATGGTACTAAATACGCAGGACAGAATTGGGGCAAAGAGTGGGAACAAGGCAGAATAATGGACTTAGCATGGGCTGGATTGGTACAAGATATGACGGAACCTTATACCACTTCTACCCCAAATGTATATCATCGAGTAACCATCCCTGATGATGAAACTTATCATTTAATTGCTATGATTAATACAGGAAACGGAGTCCCAAATGTGGAAAAATCTAGCCGACCGGTCAATAGTTCCTATTTCCGAGAAAATCGTTTTGAAGTGGCTGCCAATCAACAAAGTGACCTTATTCAATTAGAATACCCTGCGGTGCTTGTTCAATACACCGACGGGCTGACGAGTATTCTAGAAAAGGGCGTTGAACATAGTTTTAAAACAGAACAAGGAGGCTATTCTTATCATGCAGCAAATACTCCTTTTCAAATAACCAATAAGAGTTCGGAAGAACAAAAATTTGTAGCTATTGAATTGAAATAAGTGGTGATTGGTGACTAGTTGACTAGTGATTAGTTAGTCTTGTGCAAATACTTTACTTTGTGCTAAGTTTTAGCTGTCATTCATTTTAGCACAATCCGCTAGGGTTATTATTGCCCCAACTAATCACCAATTACTAATCACCAATCATCAAAATAATTAATAATGAAAAAAGTCCTATTATCCTTATTGGCATTGCTATTATTAGTAAGCCTTAGTTTTGCCTTATACTTATGGTTAAGTGATTGTGGCGTATCGCCTTTTAGATGTGGTGATTATCCAACTCCTCCCAACACAAGCACCAAAAGAATAAATGTAGGGAGTGGTCCAGAAGATATGGCAATTGATAACTCTTTGGGTTATCCAAGAATCATTGTTTCCTGTGACGAGCGCCGACCAGATAAGGCAGAAAAAGGAGGTTTTTATGGTATTGATTTAACCACCAATCAATCTTATGAATTCACCATAGAACCTACCAATTTTGAGATTCATCCGCATGGCATTGATATTGTAACCATTGATTCAACGACCTATTTATACGCCATTTCTCACCATCAAGAGGGCGATGCTTGGCGACATCCTGTTTTTCGTTTTGCCATCCAAGGCAATACCTTAGTTTTGGATGAATCCCAAACTTTTGAAAATCCCTTGATGAGCGTTCCCAATGATTTAGATGTTTTATCAGACGGCAGTTTTTATGCCACCAATTATGTGCCTAATATGGACCCAAATGAAGGCACAAAAGGCATATTAGGGATTAAAAATGGCAGTATTGTTCATTATGATGGGCAGGGTAATTGGCAAATTGCCGCCAAAGATTTTTGTTACCCTAATGGAATTTATGTGGATGAGTCTAAAAATTTATTATACCTTGCTAATGGTGCCTGCCATGAAGTAGTTCGTTTTGATATAAGCGAAGGAAACATAAATACCACCTCCAAACAATCCACTTTACAGCATGGCCAAAAAATTACCATAGGCGATAATTTAATGCTAGATGATACCGGTCGGCTATGGGTTACAGCACACCCTTGCCCACTTGATTTTCTGGCGCATTCGGAAAACAGCGACCAAAAATCACCGATACAAATTTTTGCCATAGACCCCATGACTTTAAAAACCAATACTACTTTTCAAAATAATGGAGATTTAATAAGTGCTGCTTCTACTGCTTTGTATATCAATAATCGAGTATATATTTCGCAGGTGTTTGACCCATTTGTTTTGGTGGTGGAAGGGGTTAATATGTAGTAGATATTCAGTTAGTGTAACTTTAAGCTAGGCTATTCAGAATTGGAGATAAAGTTTTCCTGATTTTGGGCATATCCAAATCATAAATCCATGTAGTTATTACAGGACAGATTTATGATTTAAGATGTATGAACTATGATGTATGATTTTTTGCCCAAGAATAAAACATATAAGTCGTCAGAAAATACGAAGAGAAAAAATTCCTATAAAGCCATAATACTGAACAACCTATCGTAACTAGAGAACCAGCAACTACTCTCCTACTGATTCGTTTTGTGGTTTATCCAGCCCCTTTTTAAAGGGTGCGGCTAACTGCCCTAAATAATTCTGAGGATAATCTGGATTTAGCAAACCAATTTCTTCAAGTTGTTGAGGAGATGCGGTTTGCCGTTCAGGGTGAAAATAAGTACCAAACAATCTATCAAAGATGATTAAATTATTACCATAATTATTATTGGACTCCCCAATCTTTTTAGAGTGGTGCCAACGATGTAGGTCTACCACATTAAAAAACCAATACAGCGGTCCAAGTTTTAAATTGATATTACAATGTTGGGAAAACCCACAAACTACTGTTACCCCAAAATACATGGATAAAACAATACCATCTGCTCCTAATAATACAGGAAAAAGCATCTCTGTAAAGGTAAACCAAGATTTATCTACTGGATGTTGACGGGTCGCATTCCACCAATACAATCGCTCTGCCGAGTGATGAACGGCATGAAAATTCCATAAAAATGGTACGGTATGCGCCAATCGGTGTCCCCAATATCGACCTGCATCTCCTACTATTAGCAAAAGTATCAGTTGCAAAATCAATGGCCAGTCGCTCGGCCAAACAGCCCCACCCCATTGTACAGAAAGCCAAGCTGCACCACCAGCTAATAAGGCAATATAAAGGGGTTTTAAAAAAATGGGGAGAATAATATAAGCAACAATTCCGCTCATCAAATCATTGGAGATGTCGCCGTGTGAATGATTCCAATGTTCTTTAAAGGGCATTAGCCATTCTGCTAACCAAAATACTAAGCCTACACATACTGCAACGATATAGGTCGTCAATACTATCGAATAACCAGCACTAATCAATAAATAGATAATGTAGGGCGTTCCAACCAACACAAGGGGAAAAAATGCCCATTGAATAAAATGATAAAGCGTGCTATCCTTACTAATGATATTTTTCATAGAGGTATATTAAAGATTTAGTTCTTTTTCTTTTAATATTTTTTGAATGATTTTATCTTTTCTAAATTCCGCCAAGATTTCTAATGCTTTATCTCCTTTTAAGTCAAAAATGCTTTCAACACTATTTTATTTTATTGTCTCTTCATCTTCAAATTTACATAATTCTAAGCGCATATTAGTATCTTTTCGCCTTCCTTTTTATTTTATCAAAGACATTTTTTTAGTCTCAATTATATCACCATTTATTAATAAGGAGTAATAGAATATACCTGTTAAAAATTCACTTATTTGTATTTCAATTTCTCCTTTCCCACTACCTTGAAGTTTTATTTCTTTTACAATTCCTCCTGAATTATTGTAAATTTTAATCCTAGCATCATCAATTTTATTTGGTAAAAAGTATTGGATTTTTGTAGTACCATTAAATGGATTTGGCTTATTCTGTTCTAATTTTGCAGGTTTATATAAAATTGGTTCATTATCTTTTGATTTTTCTAATATTAGTTGGTTGACTAATCGTTTTACTTCTTGCAGTTCTGATTCCAAATCCTCTGTTTTGATTCTACTTTTTTCTAATTCTTCTTCAAGTGACTGAATTTTTCTTTCTTGTTCTTGCATTCCTTGAACTAATGGAACAACAAATTCAGCATACCTTATACCATATAAACTTTTTTCATTTTGGGGTTTATCAATTCCGCTAAAATCATAATTAATTTGATTGGCTGCATGCTCTACTTCCTGAGCGATAAAACCAGAATAGCGAACTATTTGCTAATTGCTGTTCCTGCTTTTACTATGTTCCGTTTCTCCTAAAAATGAAGCGACTCTATTCGTTTCTACTTGATAAGAAACAGGTCGTAGTTTCAAGATAAAATCGAGGCCAGGAATATCTTCTTGTATTTTTTGTTTAAATCTTCCGTCGGAAAAGGTGGTAAAGTTAACTTGACCTTTTATAGAGGTAATATTTGTATTTCCTATTGCTATATAGTTATCAGATGTTACTCTTGCACCAGCGCCCAATGCCATGCTATTCGTAAAACTTGTACCATCAGGTTGTCTTGCATCATACCCTAAAAAAGTACAAAATGTATTTGTTGAGGTATTTTGCCCAGCAAATCTACCGACATAAGTATTTTGTCCTCCTGTACTATTTGAGGTACCAGCAACATATCCTATAAAAACATTATTATTTCCTGAAACATTTCCTTCCCCTGCATTTCCACCAATAAAGGTGTTTTGTTGTTCCAAAGGACGACGGTTTTCTATGTATTGTTGGATCATAGCTTGCTTGGGCAATAATGAAATCATCACAAGATTTGACTGTATTTCTTGATTCTTTGTCCTGTAGCCATCCATATAATTCAATATGATAGTCATTAGTCACAAGATCAAAAGCTAAATAGTTAGTTTCAGCACTAGTTATACTTGGTAATACTGAAGGAGACTCATTTTTTCTCCATTGAATATTGCCACCAATATCTTCTAGTGTGAGGACAACAGTATTTACAGTATCTTGTAAAGCATCTTTAACAACATGATCAGAATGAGTTGCGAAAAATAATTGTGCAATTTGATTTCCATTGTCAACAAATAGTCCCTTAAAGTATTTTAAAATTCTTTGTTGCCACTTAGGATGCATACTAATTTCAGGCTCATCAATCATTATTA
>CAYMSC010000292.1:4933-8170 GCA_964392805.1 uncultured Saprospiraceae bacterium | reverse complement strand
AAATATATAATTTTATCGGAACTAATTGCTAATATATTTCATATTTAACGAATTTATCGTTCCTCATTTATAGTTCATCGTTTGGCGAACATATTAATTTGTTAGGACTATTTTATAGTTTTCTAAAATTAAATCAAAAACAAAGACATCCTTATAAGGTAAGTTCTCAATAGTCACTTAGTTTTACTACATTTGTGACCTGATACAGAGAAAAAATGAGGTTAACTTATAGAATCGTTCGTCCACTTGCCAGAATTGCTTTAAAGACCTACTTTAGCAAGATTTACCTCAATGGCTTAGAGAAAATTCCTATTGATAAACCTATTATCCTTGCCGCTAATCATCCCAGTGCTTTTTTAGAACCTTGTATTCTTGCAACTACCTTACCTCGACCACTGCATTTTATGGTTAGAGGAGACTTGTTTCAAAAACCAATTTATTCTGCGATGTTGATGTCTTTACACATGATACCAATGTTTCGATTGAAAGATATTGGATATAAAGGACTTAAAAATAATTTTTCTACCCTGGATATTAGCTACGATTTATTAAATGATAAAGAACAAATACTAATCCTTGCTGAAGGTACGACCAAACATGAAAAACGCTTGCGACCTATTCAAAAAGGTACGGCTAGAATGGCACTTGGAGCAATAGAAAAGTATCCAGATTTAGACGTTTACATTGTTCCAATTGGGGTTAATTATGCGGATATTTTAAATTATCGGTCGGAGGTGATGTTGCAAATCGGAGACCCTATTTCTATCCAAGCTAATATTGGTAATGGTAAAGAAAATACGGCTAAAATTATTAAAAAAGTCACCGCTCAACTCAAAGAAAGGTTAGAAAAATTGGTCATTCATATTGACCAAAAAGAAGATGAGGAATTATGTGAGGCCTTGTTTGAATTTTATAGAAATAATTACCCTAACCCTAATTTTCCTGTTCAATCTGATAACCCAAAACCTTTAGAGAAAGCCATCTGGGTAGCTGAAAAAATAAATAAATTAGCGACCACCAGAAAAAAAGACCTAGCGGAAAAGGTCGAAACATATCAACGAGATTTAACAAAGCATAATTTGGTAGATGAAGTAATCGTTCAACCACATTTTTATCATCCCTTTGCCATTTTAGGTATTATTGCTGGTTTTTTGCCTTTTGTTTTAGGTTGGTTCTTTAATATTTTGCCTATCAAATTTGGTAAATATTTAGCCGAGAACAAAGTAAAAAATATTACTTTTTATGCTTCTATAAAAGCATCCATGGCTTTGGCTGCTTATATCGTTTATTTTCCTACTTTATTCCTACTGAGCCTTTTTTCCAAATCAATATTTTTAGTGATTTTTGTAATAATGATTCCATTTTTAGGTTTCTTTGCACTTCAATACTATGAATACCTGCAAAAGTGGAAACAAGGACGGCAATTTTATAAAACAAATGCCGACCTAATAAATGATTTAAAATTACAGCGTAAAACGATATTGAGGGAGTTTGAGAAGAGCGGTTTGGAGGTATAAAAGTATAGAGGTATAGAGGTAGGCTGTCCAGAATTATGGAAATATAGAAATTTTTTTCTCCTCGTATTTTTCTAGGGCAAAAAATCATAAATCATAGTTCATACATCTTACAGTAGTAAGATAAAAATAAATGCAGATTCTTTAAAGTCGAACGATTAGCTAAAACACTTAAAATGAATCGTTTATTTAACTAATCGTCCGACGAGAATCTCCATTTATTTTTATCGCGTTCCACATCATAAATCTGTCACGTAAAAACTACATGGATGTATGATTTAAGATGTATGATTTCAGATTTAAGATTTTACTCACTCAAAAATCAGGTAAACTTTATTCCCAATTGTGTACCTTATACCTCTACACCTATAAACAGAAACAGAAACAGAAACAAATGCTATACTACATTCTAAGACTTTGGGTAAGTTGGTATGCTCGTTATTTTTATGCCAAGACTTATTTTACAGGTATGGATAAAATTCCAGCCGACAAGCCAGTTATTTTGGCGTGCAATCATCCTACGGCTTTTACCGAACCCGCCTATATTGGTGGTTCGACTTTAAAAGCTAGAAATTTTATGCTTCGGGGCGATATGTTTAGTGGTGGAAAAATGGCGGCTATTTTTTTGCGAAGTATCAAATGTATTCCGATATACCGTGCGCAAGATGGCATGGCGAATTTAAAGAAAAATGAAGCTACCCTGAATTATTGTTATGAATTATTAGCCAATGGTGAAAATATTTTTATTCTCTCAGAAGGGGAGTCCAAATTGGAAAAAAGATTGAGAACTATCCAAAAAGGAACCGCTAGATTGGCTTTTGGAGCTTACGAAAAATACGATGCAAAAGATATTGTAGTTGTTCCAATAGGCATTAATTATATGAATGCGAGCAAATTTAGAAGTAATATTTATGCAGATTTTGGCCCACCGATTCCATTGTCTGATTTCTTTGAGGCGCACGAAAAAAATCCTCGTCGAGCTGTTAAATTATTGACGGATAGGTTAAAAGTAGAATTGCGTAAACGGGTGATTCATGTAGAAAATCCAGAAGATGATGAGTTGGCGGATAAGCTTTTGACAATCATGGAAAATAATCATATGAATCGACCTTTTCCATTAATTTCTACTCGACCTTCAAGATTATTTGAGTTTGTTGCTTTGATTGACCGTTTTAATAAATTAGATGATACGCAGAAAAACGAATTATCTGAAAAGATGGATGCCTATACCACTAAATTAACGACGCTAGGATTAGAAGATTTAGGGGTTGCCCAGACTCGCTATTATAGTTTCCCTACCTTTTTTGCCTTAGTTGTTGGTTTTGTCCCATTTTTAGTAGGTGCCGTTACCAATTACATTCCAACTCAACTTCCCAAAACCTATGCGGATAGAAATATTAAACAACCAAAATTTTATGCATCTGTCCAAGTTGGTATGGGGGCGGTGTTATACAATATTTACTTTTGGTTATTATTTATAATCGCAGCTATTTGGGGAAATATTTGGTGGCTTCTTTTTGTTTGTACCCTCCCACTTTTTGGCATTTTTACTGCGCTGTGGTGGGAATATGCCAATAAATGGAATGATGCTAGAAAAGTTACTCAACTAGATAAAGCAACGATTACCGAAATCCGCCAAATGCGCAAAGGATTGGAGTATAAGGCTATGGCGTTTTTGAAGGAGGAGGTTGAAGTATAAATATAGGTTAAGGGTATAGAGGTA
>CAYMSC010000292.1:0-4833 GCA_964392805.1 uncultured Saprospiraceae bacterium | reverse complement strand
GGTATAGAGGTAGGTTCAAATCTGAAACCTGAAATTATATTTCACAAATCCATTTAGAAATCTAACAAGATGGATTTATGATGTATGATTTAAAATTTATGATTTCAGATTTTCTGAAAAACTAATCCATATTTTGAACAGCCGACCTTTATTCCCTTAGACCTCTACACCTCTATACCCCTCATACCTATTTGTTTGGCTGCGGAGTCGTTCTCAAATAAGGACGAATCACTTGATGTCCCTTTGGGAAACGCGCTGGAATATCTTCCGTCTTAATGCTTGGAGAAACGATGACATCCTCTCCATCTTTCCAATCTGCGGGGGTAGCGACACTGTGATAAGCCGTTAATTGCAAAGAATCAATGACTCGAATGATTTCTAAGAAATTTCTACCTGTTGCAGGTGGGTAAGTCAAGGTTAATTTTACTTTTTTATCAGGTCCTATAACAAACACTGTTCTTACGGTTGTTTTGTCGGTAACTTCTGGGTGAATCATATCATATAATTCTGCTACATTTCTATTTTCGTCCGCCACAATAGGGAAATTCATTTCCACATTTTGGGTGTCTTCAATATCTTTAATCCAATCCATATGGGAAGCGACACCATCTACACTGACTGCCATTGCTTTGACATTTCTTTTGTCGAATTCGCCTTTTAAAGCAGCAGTTCTTCCTAATTCAGTCGTACAAACAGGGGTAAAATCAGCAGGGTGGGAAAATAACATGCCCCAGCTTTCGCCTAGCCATTCGTGAAAATTGAGTTCGCCCATAGAGGTTTGAGCGGTAAAGTTTGGTGCAACTTGTCCTAATTTAATTGCCATAATTTTGTAGGTTTAGAATTTTTAGGTAGTCAGGAATTTGGCTACCTAAAATTATTAATTGATTAAATTTTGTCCATTCCATCTCGGCTATCGACCAATTCGTCAGTAACTTTTTGGAATGCAGGGATATAACGCCTTATTTGCAGAAAAGATTAATTGAAATTTAAAATTAAACACAAGATGAAATCAAAAAATATATTTTCTGTCCTTATAGTCTTAGGTATAACGGTTCTCGCATTTTTGGGGGCAAATCGCCTGCACACTTTTTTGACCACACCTGATGCTATTGGGGAGGTTGAAGTAAATAAAGATGGAACTGTAAAAAGAGAAACAGAGATCTATACTGAAGAAGAATTATTTACTCAAAGACTAAGTAATCCAAGAGCAGGAGATATTTATTTACTCAAAGAAGCTACTGATAGTTTTTCCTTTTTTCAAATAGGAAATGTGGATAGCACGGATTTAATTCCTATTATTAAAGGGGCTTATACGCTAAAAGACTCTTTTATGGTGGCAAGTGAAATAGAAGAAATGGAGACTTCTTTTCCAAATTATTTTGATACTTCTGATATTTATCACTTATCTAGGAAAGCGTTAAGAGCATTGAATAAGAATGGTAAAATCAAACAAATTTATAGAACACATGGAAAACTAAAAAATGTTCAAAGACCAAAAGAGAATACAGAAACTTTTATTTTAATTTTTGTTGTTATCATTCAGTTTTTAGCATTTGTAACCTTGATATATCTAGGTATTTGGTTGGCAAATTATGGTAAAACAAGTTTTAAACATAAAAAGCCTATCAATAAAATTATAATTCTTATTGTGATAGCTTTTTTGATAGCCTTAATTGGAGAAGCATTGACTTTTGGGAGAAAAGAAGAATTGGGATTACTGTTTAGATTTATAAGAAATTTGGCGACTATTTTTATGTTTTATGGCGCATATAACTTGATAAATAAATTTTTAGAAAATCGTTTTTCTTTTTTTAAATATCAACTTTTACTGGCAGGAGCTTTAATCATTAGCGGTGTTTTTATTGAAATAATCAATCAATCTTTATTCTTCTTTTACAAAGAAGGAAAGCTTGAAATTAACCTACTTACGCTTTTTGATTATGGAGATAATGCCACTATAGTTATTGACTTTTTTAGTATGGTTTATTTTAGCTTTGCTAATCTAATTTTTAATATAAATGCTCATCAGAAAAAATTGACTTTAAACCAAAAAGAATACGAAATCACCCGACTCAACGAATTAAAAACCAAAGCAGAATTAGAAGCATTGACTGCTAAAACCAATCCCCATTTTCTTTATAATTCTTTAAATACGATTGCTGCCTTGGCAAAAATAGATGCAGAAAAAACAGAGAAAATGGCGATTGCCCTTTCTAAGTTTTTGAAATATAGCACTAATCGACAAGGTATGAATTTGGTCTCTTTGAAGGAAGAAATTGAAATGATAGAGACTTATCTTTCGGTGGAGAAAATACGTTTTGAGGACCAATTGGACTATCAGATTTCGGTAGATGCGACTTCTGAAAATTATCAAATTCCTCGATTTTTATTGCAGCCGCTGGTCGAAAACGCCTTAAAGCATGGCTATCGAGCTACTGCTGAAAAGATACTCATTATTATAGAGGCTAGAATGGAAGAAAGCCAGTTGATTTTGAAAATTAAGGATAGTGGATTACCTTTTCCAGAAGATTTTATTGCAGGTTATGGTTTGGATAGTGTTTCTAAAAAATTACTTTTATTATTCCCTAATCGGCATCGACTAGAATTGTTAAATGAGCCTGAAAAAATGATTCGGATTAGTTTGTGGCAAATTGAGTGAAGAAACTCGTAGCTAAAAATAAAGTTTAACCAAATCAATTTTAAAACAATACCAATGCCTTATAAAGTTTTAATCATAGACGATGAATCAGCCGCACGCCTGAGAATGCGAAAACTAATTGCTGAATATCTTGCTGATTTTCAAATCATTGGAGAAGCCTATAATGGAACAAATGCGATTCAACAAATAGAAAATCTTCGACCTGACTTAGTTTTTTTAGATATTCAGATGCCCGATAAAAATGGGTTTGAAGTACTAGCAGAATTATCTTATCAGCCGATGGTTATTTTTACGACTGCTTACGAACAATATGCCATTCAGGCATTTGAAGTACATTCGGTTGATTATTTAGTCAAACCTATTGAAAGAGAACGATTAGCGAAGACCATTCAAAAGCTACACAATTTTCATTCGTCCTCTTCTCCATTAGATTATAGGAATTTGGCGACCCTTTTTCAACAACTCCAACCTAAAAAAGAACCTTTTTCATTGACGGTCAAAAAGGGCGACCGTATTTTATTATTGCGTTTTGAAGAAATTACTTACCTACAAGCAGCAGATAAATATGTTACGATTCATACGATTAATGGAACAAAACACCTTACAGATTTAACTTTAAATGAGTTGTCTGAAAAATTAGGACAAAATTTTATGCGAGTCCATCGCTCTACAATTATCAATCAAGCTTTTATTTTAGAAGCTAAACGATTTTTCAAAGGTCGTTTTATTCTCACTTTGCGAGATGCACAAAACACGAATATTCGCTCAAGTGCGTCTTATTCCGAAGAGATTAAGCAAACTTTAGGCATATAATATCTTTTCTCCAAAACGTTTCTTATTTTTGGTTCTTGTTAACGCTGTAAATAAATAATGCATATTAGCAATGGCTTAGAGCTTCCAGAACTTGGAGTTCTTACGATTACCCACAGAATAAAAGCATGAATAAAGGCTATATTATCACTCAAAGTGCCGTAGGTACTTAAACATGGGTAGTTAATTAGGTGATTCTATTCCCATTTTCCCGTCCTGTAGGGACGCAACATAGGTTTCAAACCCATGTTGCGTCCCTACAGGACGACCAAACGGCTTTATATTCCTTTTTATTACCCATGTTAAGTACCTACGGCACTATTTATGACCAATAAAATGAGATTACCTTTCATTAAATTAATTCTGTGGGTAATCAATAGAACTTGGAGTTCTGGAAGCTCTAGATTATGCAAAAATTATTTCCAGAGCTATGTATGGTTGAACGAATCACCAATCAATCACTAATTACCAATATTGTATGTCAAAAAAGAAATTTACTGCCTACCGTCAACAGCGAAATCGAAAACAAACTAAAAATAGTAACCCTTCCAGAGAAGGACAGTTACGAGCGGTTGCCCATCGCCTAAAAATGGATTTTATCGAACAAGAAGAGTATAGTGTAACCAGAGAAGTATCTGATTTTGAACTCTTTAGGCAAGGACAGAAGCGGATGGCGTCGAATATCATGCAGCAGCAAGATGAATGGATGGAGGACCGAGTTAAAATATTTGATTATCAATTTGAATCAGGATATGGTAAAAGTCGCAGGACGGTGGCGCAGACCGTTTTTCTAATGCGGTCGAAAAATTTAGGCTTGCCTCAATTTGTTATGAAACCAGAAACTATTTTTCATAAGCTTGGAAGTTATTTTGGTATGAAACAAGACATTGATTTTGACCGCTTTCCAAAATTTTCTGGCAATTATTTATTACAAGGAGAGGATGAAGAATATATCCGTTTTAAAATGACAGATGAAATCCTACATTTTTTTAGTCGAGAACGAGGCTGGCATTTAGAAGGTGTGAATTATTACCTCATTTTATACAAAGCAAATCATCGATTGAAAGCGAGTTCTATTCCGCTGCTATATGAACGAGGGATGGGCCTGTTTAATATTTTGAAGGATGAAAAAACTACGCCTTAATAATAGAGCTACGCCAAATTTTTGAAAATTTGGCATAGCTGAATTTTTATTTATCGCTTAGTAGTAAGTCAAGTTAATAGTGATATGTTGAGAGTGTGAGTATTTTTTGGCTATCATTCTTAAAAAATCATTGCATAGCACCGCTATGGAATTATTTTTTAAGGATGATAGACGGAAAATTATCCGCTCTAACTTATCATAATTAGCTTGACTTACTACT
>CAYMSC010000291.1:0-8187 GCA_964392805.1 uncultured Saprospiraceae bacterium | reverse complement strand
CTTCTGACTTCTAAATTAATTTTCACAAATTTATCCCGTTTCTAGTATATCTCAACAAATTAACAATCCTTTTAAGTAATGACGAAAAAATAACTTCCGCATTTGGTTTTTCAATTATGAGCTTTTTTAAAGCGAACAGCTTGCGGATGGGTAGGCTTGTCATAGGTTTTCAACCCATTACAAAGCGGCTCGTCCTCTTCGAGGTTCATAAACTGCGTTTATTCATATTTGAAAAACGCGGAAGTTATTTTTTAGTCGTCTCTAAGTTGTAATCTCTGATATTAAAAGACAAAAATTAGCATATCTACAAAAAAACAACCAAATATTTATTTTATACAATTATTATACTTGACTATCTATACAATATTGAGTAAATTTGTTACTCAATAATTAATTCCATTTCATTGAACAATTCGTTTATACTAGCCCTATACTTTTAAAAAAGCATAGTAAAAACGCTTAAAGAAGCTGTTAATAATGTTGGAGACCTTAATTTCTTCTAAAACTCGAATCAAATTATTACTCAAATTTTTTTTGAATAGTAAGATGACAGCTTATTTAAGAAGTTTAGAAAGTGAGTTTGGAGATTCGACAAATGCAATTCGGTTAGAATTAAATCGCTTAGAAAAAGCAGGGATGTTATCCTCCTTTATGAAGGGGAATAAAAAGATGTTTACAGCAAATACCCAACATCCATTATTCGGAGAAGTCCATAATATTCTGCTAAAACATATCGGCATTGACCGATTGATAGAGGGGGTTATTGACCGATTAGGTACAGTGGAACAGGTTTATTTAAGTGGTCAATTTGCACAAGGTCTCGATAGCCCAATTATTGATTTAGTTTTGATAGGCAAAATAGATAAAGCCTATTTGATTCGATTGATAGAACGAATAGAGCCAGTTATTAAGCGAAAAGTTCGTTATTTAATTTATGAAAACGTGGAATTTACAGAAGCAGTCATAGCTTCATTTACACCAAAGCCCGTATTGCTTTGGTCTAAGGATTAACATTAGCATTTGGTTAATAAATAACAGCTCTTGTTTTACTATCTATTTCAATACCTTTGATATATGATTGTTAAGCAAGCTGCTTAAAGAAGCATCTAAATATTGATAGACCTGCCTAGGTGAGCTTATTTCTTTTGAAATTTTCGCCTAGGCATCTTTTTTTAGATACCTTTTCTCTCTTTGGAATAGTAGTAAGCTATTTTTAATTTGTATTTTAATTTTAATTTATTCCCTTCCTATTGATGAATGTCCTAAAATATAGCATTTTTGCGCTCTTTATAAGAGTATGTCCAAAAAAACACTAAAGGTCTAAGTCAATAGGAGTAAGTATTTATTTTGTTGGTATTCCTATTTTCGGTAATGGGGCAATAGGTAAACCTATTTTTTGATGTCCTTTAAAAATGTTGAATTATAAAATGGCAAAAGTCGATACTACTCCAGAGAATCATCTAGATGCTGAAATACCAAAATGGTTTGCAGTTTACACTAAATATAAACGAGAAAAAGTCATTCAAAAAGAATTAGACAGACAGGATATTACTGCCTACCTACCAATACAGAAAATCACTAGAGTTTATGCCAGCAAAAGAAAAGTAGTTCAACTGCCACTCATCAGTTGCTATATTTTTGTAAAAATTACTAAGCAGGAATATATAAAGGTATTACAGGCGGAAGGCGTTGTTAATTTTGTAAAAATTGCAAAAAATTTAATTTCTATACCTGAAAGAGAAATTGAAATAATGAAGCAAATTGTCGGAGAAGGTATTCCCGTAACCGCAGAACCTACTCGTCTACAAAAAGGCGATGCCGTAGAGATTATAGGCGGTAATTTAACGGGCTTACAAGGCACTTTAGTCGATAATCATGGCGATAAAGAAGTCATTATCAATTTAGAATCTATGGGCTATTCTTTAAGGATGACTTTGGATAGTAAATATTTACAAAAAGTGGTGTGATTTAGCATTGATAGATACTTCAAACGAGATAAAAAAGTGAGTTTGAAAAGAGGTCAGAAGTGTTGACTCTCATAAAGTCAGACCATGAAGAATGAAAATTCTGAACCCGAAGGATGGGCTGCTACATTTTTCTGCCAGAAGTCAGATTTTAAAAACATAAAATATTGGTAATCAATTATTTAATTTTGATTTATCTGACCTCTGACAGTCCCGATAGAAAATCGGGACGGTCTGACTTCTAAATTAATTTTCACTAATTTATCCCGTTTCTAGTATATTATTATTTATTAACGTTTAATATCCGTGTCCCTTCACTTATCCCTGGTATTAATTTCTACCACAGATAAGTGAAGGGACACGGATTATGCTTCTTTTTAATCTGATGTGATTATTAATTTAGCAAATCACTTATGCTCAGTCAGCCGCAATGACTAATGACAAAATGACCATTGACTTCCTTAATTCTCACAAGCTATTTCATTTCGCACATTCGCCAATCCATTCGGTTTTCCATTCACTTCTCCTAAATATACACGCATCCGCTTGGTATTTTTATTATAATCTCCATAAAGGGTATAAGTAGCGCCGCTATTAACCTCTAATGTACCTTCTCCTCCTCCGTAAATAGTGCGTTCTACTTTTTTCCTAACATATTGTTGCCCATTCCATACTTTTCGAGCAAATTGATAAGTACTAGCAGATTCTAAACGATAATTGTATTTACCTCTTTTCATTCGGAAACGAAACCCTTGCTGGCGTTGACCATTCTCATCTAAATTAAAGGTGTATTTATCACCACCTAAATACAAGTCTATTTTTTCCGAAACTTGGCTTTCGCCTAATTTGTTATTCACCTTGACAATAAATCTTTCTCCAGCAGTAGGTCTGGGTTTGGAAGTAATAACAGGAGGACGATTTCCGCTATCTGCTACGGTCCCATTATCTGGACTCGATGATGAGCGACCGGGATAAATTTGTCGAATAAACGCTTTATCTATTGGGGATAATACTTTGTTGATACCAACTTGATATTGACCATTCGTTAACCTCGATGAAACTGGATAGTGCATAATAGAATGAGGGTCATAATTGGAAAATTGAGTAGCATTCCGACTAGCCTTTTTAATAACATTTGCATAGGTAGTTTGCGGACTCCAGCCTTGTGATGCTCGATAGTGACTATATACCGCTGCTTCATCCCAAGGAATCCCACCACTAGGGTTTTGATGTTCGTGTAATAAGCCCAAAGCATGACCAAATTCATGCAAGATGGTTCGGCGGAATTCATATTCTGGCGTTCGGTCATTTAACCAACCAAAATTCATGGTTGCTTCGTTCGACCGCATTTGTAAGGCTTGTTTTCCAATAACAGACCAAGAGCTACCATTTTGGACAAAAGAAACTCGAATATCAGAACGACCACTATTAACAAATTCAAAGTTCAAATTGGCATGCTCCGTCCACATATTGGCGTAATAGCGTACTCTGTCCCTAACATAATTACTACCACCTATCAATTTAACTTTGATGGTACTACCGTTGGACCAATACAAACCATATTTAGGCTTGTAACTTACAGCTCTGGAAGCTGCTTCTGGAATTTGTTGTTGAGCTTGTTGAAGGGCTATTGTTGAAAGGGGCATTTCTGTACAGGTGTGTATAGATTGCGCTTGACTAATACCCGCATATCCTAATAAGCATACAAGGGCAGAAAGAAATACTTTCATAATCTTAGGGTTTACAAATGAATGAAAAGATAGTATCTAGTGTTAAAGTAAAACAGTTTCCTTTACATTCAATAAGGCATCGTGAGACTTAAATGCCGCAATATTACAATATGTTGCCCCTCTTTCTTTTTTTAACTTGTTGATAATTAATTTTAGGTTTTTGTTAATGGATATGTTAAGTAGTAAGATAAAAATAAATGCAGATTCTTTAAAGTCGAACGATTAGCTAAAACACTTAAAATGAATCGTTTATTTAACTAATCGTCCGACGAGAATCTCCATTTATTTTTATCGCGTTCCTAAGAAACGCGATAAAAATAAATTTACATTTTCGTCGAGTGATGTAAGTTCTCAATACTTCCAACTGGTAGTGCAGACTTTAGTCTGTCCCCTTTCAAAAGTCTTTAGACTTTTTGCGCTTATGACTATACAAGCCTAAAGGCTTGTAAACCCGACAGACTAAAGTCTGCACTACCGATTAACTATTTAGAACTTACATCGCTCGACTTAAAGAAATGTAAATTTATTTTATCTTACTACTATGGAATAGGTTTTGAGGAATAACAAAAACCTCCCTACAAATAAAACTTTTTCCAAAAAATATAGTAAATTTGGGAAGTATATGCCCATTGGCAATGAGAAAACTACATTAAAAAACAACGAAAAGAAAAGCGAAGGGAAAATACCCACCGCCTTTACTTTTCATCTAAGGAGTGGAAAGGATGAATATAGATATTACCCCTTACATAAAAGAATTACTCTTCGAAAATAACAGTTTGGTGATACCGAACTTTGGCGCACTTACACTAACCTACTCTCCTAGTACGATTGACCACGTACAAGGCTTACTCAATCCACCTAGTAAATCTATTAATTTTGATAAAAATTTAGTCGTCAATGATGGTAAATTAGTGAATATCATACAAGAGAAGCATCAAGTTTCAACGCAGGAGGCCAACCAACAAATTACCAAGTTTGTCAATATCATGAAGGACCAATTGGATAGACGAGAGATGGTCAATATTGCCAATGTGGGGCGTTTGTATAAAGATTTTGAAAATAATATTCAATTCATCCCCGATTCTACTAATTTTAATAAAGAAGCATTCGGATTACCAACGGTCAATTTTTATCCTATTCTAAGGGATAAAGTAACTGCGGAAACAATTGTCCCAAGTGGCTCTGTAAAACCTCATCAATACGCAGAGAAAAAATCATTTTTCCAGTGGTTTAAAGATTATTCTAGAGAAAATAGTTGGTTACCAATAAGTCTTATCACTGCATTCTTTTTGGTCGTGGCAGGTTTTGGTATGAATAAAATGGGACTTTTTGATTCAACTTCTGTTGCGGATAAAAAAGTCAACGAAAGTCCAGCAGAGACCTCTGCAAATCAAGAAACTTCTTTAGCAATAGATACCCCTGAAGAGGAAGAAGACAATGATGCGGAAGATTTTGCGGAAGATGAAGCAATGGCAACAACGGAAGATGAAGATGTGGTAGATACCGAAAGTAGTACGCTAAGCCCCAACCAACGGATTGCAGTTGTTTCTGTTGGTATTTTTGGAAATAAAGCGAATGCCCAAAAAAGAATTGAACAAGTTTATGACTATGGCTACGATGCCCTACCCAACAAATATATCAAAAAAGGTAAAGAATTAACTCAAGTCGGGATTCAATTTGCCTTCGAGACAGAAAGTGAGTTTGAAGAAACATTAAAACATATCAAAAAAAGATTCAAGGGGGCTAAAGTAATTCGACAGGAGTAGTTTGTCGGTCACTAAATAGCCTACCCTACAACTCCTTCGCCCCTTTTCCAATAAGATAACTTGCCGTAAAACTATAGATTAAAACACCTATAAAAAATGCAATTAGCAAAGGTTCTACAAAGGCAGATAATACTGCTAACACGCCTAGAATTATTGTAAAATTGGTCAATTTTTTTCGACCTTCCGTCCCTTCTCCTGCCATAAACAGCCCGCCCAAAGGTATCATCATTAGAAAAAGATTTAGGCCCATAATGAACAAGGTTGAATAACCCGTTATTTCAATATCTTCTTCTCCGAAAATAAATCCACCACCTGTAATAAAAAACAGGAAAAGAATAAATAGCGATAAACCTGCTATAGAACCGACTAAGGTAGAAGCAAATATTTCGTCGTCCTCTAAGGCATGTTTTCCTAATGGGTGGAGACGTAAAAATAGATTGGAGATAGGCATAGCTATCCAAGAAGAGAAAGCAAATAAAACATATAAAACTAATAATGGCGTCATAATAATCGCCATTAAATCCGAAGTTTCTGCTAAGTATAATCCTATCCGATAAAGTAAATAAATACCAATGACAAAAGCCCAACGATATTTAGCTTGTAACTTACCAAGCCACAAAAAATACTTTAAGACCCCTCGATATAAAAAATTCTTTGCCTTTATTCCTTCTCTCAAACCAGCTTTTGCATAAGCATTGGTGGCATTCAATCTAAGTGCTTCTTTAAAATGCGTAATGGCTTCTTCGTAAGCTCCTTTTTCTATAGATACCCATCCTTTATTGGCATGCGAATAGGAACTCTGCGGGGCACGATGCAACGCATAATCCATTGTCTCCGCAGCTTCTTGTTTTCTATTCAACTTCACCAAGGCTCTTGCTCGCAAATTAATCAGCGTAACATCCTCAGGATCAAGTCGGAGTCCATTCTCTGCCTCGTCCAAAGCATGTTGCCAATTTTCTCGGTAAAAAGCAATTTGTGATTTTAATAGAAAAAAATCGGCATAACTAGGATTTAATTGTTGCCCAGCATGAATCGTCTCTAAAGCACTATCTAGCTCTTGATTATAAAACTGACACCTAGCTAAAATATAATAAATAGTGGGAGATTGAGGTGCGTTTCGTACTGCCCGTTGAGCAAATTCTAGGGCTTCTTTTTTACGCCTAGTTTCCAAATAGCACTGTGCCAACATAGCTAGAGCAAAAGGATTATTAGGGTCTTGCGCTAATATTTTAAAATATTCTTTCTCTGCTTCTGGGAAGCGTTTTTGATGATAAAGAATATTACCTCTTTCTAGAAGTTGAAACATTTATTTGATGATTATTAGCGGTCATAAAAAGATACGCTAAATTACAACAAGTTATCCAGTCTCTAGTTCAGTTGACAGTAATTAGTTGGTAGTTTGCCGTTGGTACTTTCGCTTAACAAGCTAAGCTTTTCAACTATAAAGCACTAGCAGCCCCTTCGTCCAATAACCAAGTGACTTCTCCTTCTGCATTCCGCAATACCTGTGCAGGTAGCGTATCTGGGTCGAAATCACCATGCAATACCTCTTTCAATACCGCTGATTTTTTCTTACCCGCAACAAGTAAAACTACTGCTTTGGTTCGATTAAAAACAGAACTAGTAACGGTTAGTCTCCAAGGTTTATTTTTACCCATTTTTACCTCTCGAACTCTTTTTCTGACCATCCTTACAGCATCCGTCCCCGGAAACATAGACGCAATGTGTCCATCTGTTCCCATTCCTAAGAATGCCAAATCAAAAAAGGGTTTGGTCGCACCAAAAAAGTTTTGGAAAACTTGTGTATAAGCTTGAGCGGCTTGTCGAGGAGTTTTATCCCCCTCCATTTTGTAGACTTGTGATTTAGGAATTTTTACTTTCTTTAGTAAAGCATCATAAACCATCCCGTAATTACTATCATCGTGTGTATCAGGAACACAGCGTTCATCTCCGAAAAAAATATGGCATTTTTTCCAATTGATTTGTTCCGAGAATTCAGGTGTTGCTAATAATTCGTATAGCGGTTTAGGGGTAGACCCTCCAGATAAACATACCGTAAATTTCTCTTTTTTCTTAACCGCAGCTTGTGCCTTTTCTACAAAAATTTGAGCAGCAGTTTGATATAAATCTACTCTCTTTTTGTGAATTTTTAAAATTGGTTCGGTTGACATTAATTATCTTACTTTTGTTTTTGGTTATAATATTTGTAGCCTATTTTGACAAAATAGGCAATTCTTTATTTGCTTGGTAGAGAGGTCTCTAAAAAGATGAAGTTTTGTTAAATGGTAATTTCGTATTGGATTGATTTATTGATATAACACTTTAATAGAATAGGTTATAAATACTCGGACTGAAAGCAAATTTCTATAATTGTCTTTTTTGATAATGCTACAAACATATAAATAAATATCGTTCCATATACGAAATAGCTGACTTTTTTTATCAAATTAACAAATCAATGACAATACTACATATTGTTAGTAATAACTTTTTTTCTAATTAAGTCCTGTAAAATAGACTTAATGCTGAATGACAAATTTTGAATCTCGCCAACGATTTGATTATCAATGTTCAAATTTTGCCATAGGATTTTATTTAGAATAAACGGGATTGTTCAGAATAGATATTAGAGACCATCTCGTTAGCTATCGGGATTGAGAGAAAAGAGACTTAGTAACTGATGTTACGCAAAGAAAAATTAATCAGCACCAAAGGTGCGACATATCA
>CAYMSC010000290.1:0-8191 GCA_964392805.1 uncultured Saprospiraceae bacterium | reverse complement strand
AACTAACATTTGATTTCCCAACGGATTTAATACCCAACGGATTTTAGATGTTCAATTTATTATTTCGTGATTACTTAAAACTTATAATGCTATTTCTGTGCTACTTCATTTGGTACAATTACCCTATATTTTTTAGAGATGGGTTTAATCGGGATTTATCCCAACGCCCCACTAGTTGACATCTTCTTGTTCAAATTTATCTGGTTCTATAAAATGGTAAAATGCTTTTTGACGCTGAAGGATGCTGATTATTATGACTTTTTTATGTTTCTATCTTGATTCTTACGCCAACCATAAGTTGAAACATAACTTTTCGTCAGAAAACATAATAAATCATAATTTCAAACAGCGTTCTTCAGCGTCAAAAAAAATTGTACGCTTTCAATTTTAGATTTAAAAGTATCAACTACTTTTAGGTCATTGATAAACTAGTCAAATATTGATGTTATTTTTTTTAATAATGCTCATTGCCTACTGCTTTCGGTACCACATAAACCATAAAAACACTGCTTACTTTTTCATAAAATAAATCATAATAAGCATGATAATTATCCTTATGAATAGCAGCGGTTGTTTTCCCCATAGATAAATCATATTCAAAAGGGTCAACATGGATGTGGCGGACAAAGCCCAGCATTTTTCTACCATAAGCTTTATACAATGCCTCTTTTGCGGCCCAATATATATGTAAATGAGGAATTTTTGTCGCTTCGACTAAGCTTTCTTTTTCTACAGGTCGCATAAATTTTTGCTCAATGCGGGTAATTTTATGGACTTCTCTTTGAATATCTATGCCGATAGAGTAGGGGGCTGCCATAATCGCTACAATATTCCATGAATGACTAATAGAGATTTCAAAATTAGAATCTGTTAAATAAGGTTTACCATATTCATCTTTCAAACAAGCACCTCGAAGATTTCTACCTGACATTAGATGCAAGAGCCAACGACTTGCCAACCACTCCAATCGCAACCGTCCTTTTATAGCCGCTAGATGCTTCACTTCAGAAGGAAATAATTCTAAGTGGTCTAAGAAATATTCCTCTGTTTCTTCGACTTGCCAAAGACCCAATTCTCCTCCTTTGGGTAAGTGTTTATGATAAATTAATGGCATTTGTTATTTTTACACCTAAATCACAAATGTATGAAGCTATCACCAATTTTTTATTTTTTATTGCTATTTGTTGCTTGTTCAACACCTAAAATTATTGAGTCTACAACGCCAATTGCTAGAATTGATAAAAACAAAGTCTATTTTTCCGATGGTAATACTAGTTTGTTGCCTATCAAAAAATCAGCTAATGCGACGGTTATTTATTTAGTTCGACATGCCGAGAAGGCAAAAAAGGGAGGGAAAGACCCTTTGTTGACGACTGAAGGGACAGAAAGAGCAACACGATTAAAAAATATTTTGATGAATGCGAATATAGATGAAGTATATTCGACAGATTTCAAAAGAACGCAATTGACGGCAGCGCCATTAGCCAATACTATTGGGCAAACCATTCAAAGTTATAACCCAAGGGAGTTAAAAGCTTTTGCGGAGCAATTAAAATCGAATAGTCAAGGTAAGAGAATATTGATTGCAGGCCATTCTAATACGACGCCGACTTTAACGAATGCTTTATTAGGGGAAGAGAAATTTCTACAGTTGACCGAAGCACAGTATGACCATCTTTTTGTCGTGACTATTGGAGCGGACGGGATAGCAAAGGGGATGGATTTAAGGTATTGATTAATAAAAAAGGGCCAATAAAATACAAATCATTTTATTGGACCTTTTAGGGTATATAAAGACTATTGCGATTATTTCAAAATAAACTGCCCATCGTTGAATACATAATCCAATCTATCCATTCTTCTGCATAAATCGACTAATTCTTTGCCTAGAATTTGTGCTCTCCAACCATCTCCTAACCAATCGGGTTCAAATTTAAATTTAATCATGGCAGATTTAGGGAATACAAGATTTTGAGAAATCCCTTCATTCAAACATTTGCGTTTGACCAAAGCATATAAAATGCTATTGGTGATGTCTTCCATTGGTGATATTTCGTGTTTTCTAGGAATGCGCTCTAATACCTTTTCTTCGGCTTCCGTCTTTGGGGTTTCATATAAACCTTTAATGATTGCACCGTATCTATTAAAGAAATTCTTAGGTAGTAAGCGATTATTTTTTAACGCAGCTTCACCTTGCTTAATATTTTTTACAATTAGATTGATATATTTAGAACTAAGAATCATTTCTTTAGAGTAATCCTTTTTCTTTGCTTCATCTATTCTCCATTTATATAAACGAAGCATAAATATTTGCTCTCTTTTTGATAAGTGGAGCATCATATTATTATTTAAAGCTTCAGCATATACATCGGTCTTATAATTTTTAGGGGTTTCCATTTTGGCAAACTCTTCTTCACACCATTTCAAACGTTTTCTTTTTACCAATTTGCCATGTAATTTATCGTATAATTCTTTTAGAAAAATTACATCGTTCAAGGCGTACTGAATATGCTTTTCAGATAAAGGACGTTGGTCCCAAACAGCCACGGCAAATCCTTTTTTTAATCGGATATTCAATTCTTTATCCATTATTTTACGGAAAGCAGTTGGATAATTATATCCTAAGAACCCTGCGGCTATTTGTGTGTCAAATACATTGACAGGTAAAATATTAAATTGTTGATAGAGTAAGCGATAATCGTTTTCGCCAGCATGCGTAATTTTTAGGATTGCTGGATTTTCGATTAAATCAAGAAAAGGCTGTAAATTTTTTATTTTGATAGGGTCTACCAGAAAACAGCCTATTGGACTGTTTATTTGAATTAAACAGAGTAGCGTATAAAACCGTTTTTCGCCAATAAATTCTGTATCAAACCCAATCCAAGGTTGGTCGCTTAATTGAGTGCAAATTTCTTCTAATTGGCTTACCTCCTTAATGAATACGTAATCTTCTTCTATACTTACTGCCATTCTATTTTTTGTATGTGTTGTTTATTTTAGAAATTAGAAGTTTAAAGTTGGACCGTTTTATGGAACGGTTAGCTTATTTTCTGTTTCTGCGACAAATTTCTTAGTTGATTTGTCAGAGAATAATTTATCTTAGAGACGATGAAAAACCAAATGCAGAAGTTATTTTTCGTCATTACTTAAATTGTATATTTCCAGATTGATAGAGCAACCATTATAATACTAGTGGTCGGATTTATAAAACCTCCGATAAAATCGGAGCATGCTTTGACCCTAAAATGGCTTCTTTTTCCGTAATACTGCGTTGATCGTCAGTTCAGGTAGCTAAGGCTATTTTCCTTTCTCACGCCTTGTCTTACGAAAAAATAACCTCCTTTTGTCAACTACTTATAAATTCGACCACTAGCCTAACAACGCTTATTGACGATTTAATATAACAAGTTTTTAAACGGCAACTGCTGCTTTGATATGAGGGTGTGGGTTATAATTGAGCAATTGAAAATCTTCATATTTGAAGCTAAAAATGTCTTTAATTTCTGGATTGATTTTCATTGTTGGTAGTTCACGAGTTGTACGGGATAACTGCAATTTTGTTTGCTCAAGATGGTTTAAATAAAGATGAGCGTCACCAAATGTATGGATAAATTCTCCAACTGCCAAATCGCAGACTTGTGCCATCATCATAGTTAGTAAAGCATAGGAAGCAATATTGAATGGTACACCTAGAAAACAATCTGCGGAACGTTGATATAATTGGCAGGATAATTTCCCATCTGCTACATAAAATTGGAACAGTGCATGACATGGACTGAGTGCCATCGCAGGTAAATCTCCAACATTCCAAGCATTGACGATAATCCGTCGAGAGTCAGGATTATTTTTTAATAAATCTACTGCTTGTTTAATCTGGTCAGTTGCTTTTCCGTCTGCGCCCAACCAACTTCGCCATTGCTTGCCATAAACAGGACCTAAATCTCCTGTTTCATCTGCCCACTCATTCCATATTCTAACCCCATTATCTTGCAAATATTTGACATTGGTGTCACCTGCTAAAAACCATAATAATTCGTGGACAATGGATTTTAAGTGTAATTTTTTGGTCGTAATCATCGGAAAACCTTCCGCCAAATCAAATCGCATTTGATAGCCAAATACACTAATGGTACCTGTTCCTGTTCGGTCAGATTTTTGAGTACCTTTTTCCAATATATGTTGTAGTAGCTCGTGATATTGTTTCATGTGAAATGTGTAGTTTATATGTAAAGCTTGTAATGCCTAACGCTGTTTGGCGTATTTGAAGCTTTTGCTAAGCAGAGCTTGTCGCTTTTCCAACAAGCTCTTAGAGTGGATTTATGATTTTTTCAGTCTAAAACCAACTAGCTCCATACTGTTGGAAAGGCCAAGGAATTCTTGAAAGAATTAATAATAAACCTATACCAAAAAAGATAAAAGTCGTTTTAAATTTTTGAGTCCCGTCCATAGCTCTTTTAGCTTTGCCATAACCAATGGAAATCAAAATAATACCAAGAATCATCATCATAGCATGTTCTACGGTGAAAAAACGAGCAATTGGTTGTTTCATGACCTCACCGCTGATTGCTTGAACTTTTGGACTAATAAAATAAAGACCTAATCCTATTAAAAGTTGTATATGACTAAAAATAAAGGTGAATAAACCTGCTTTTCTATCGCTTTCTGTATAATCAGAACCATTTCGCCATTTAATAAAAGCATTGATGACGGTATATAGAATTAATATTAAAAATATCCATCGAAGCCCTGAGTGAGCATGTTTTAAACCTTCGTACATGTGTTAATTTTAAATGAAAGTAATAGTAATCGTTCTGTTTATTAGAGAACTAAATTGTTTTTGTAAAAATAGAACAATATTGAAAAGGTAGGTAGGATTTAGGGAAAAGAATCTTGTTTTGATAAAATTGGGTAGTTATTTTAGCAGGTAAAGACAATACTTCTTTAAGTTGGGCCTCTTTTCTTTCAATTTTCCAAAAAATACTTTACTTTTGCCCTCGTTAAAAGCCCACCGTCTCCTAGAAGAGATTAAATGGGTATGGTTAAACCAAATAAACTTTAACAGTATGGCTGTAAAGATTAGATTACAGAGAAAAGGTCGTAAAAAAAGACCTTTTTATCACATCGTGGTAGCCGATGCAAGAGCTCCAAGAGATGGTCGTTTTATTGAAAAATTGGGTACTTATAATCCAATGACTTCTCCAGCGACTATTGATTTAGACAGAGAAGCTGCTTTTGAGTGGTTGATGAAAGGTGCACAACCTACAGATACTACTAGAGCGATTCTTCGTTTCAAAGGGGTGTTATACAAAAAACACCTTGACCGTGGTGTCAAAAAAGGCGCTTTAACTCAAGAACAAGCAGATGCTAAGTATCAAGCTTGGATTGAGGAAAAAGATGCCAAAGTTGCTTCACGGGTTGCTAAGAGTGCAGAAGAAAAAATTGCACGTTTGGCAAAACTTTCTGGTACTCCACCACCACCACCTGCTCCTGAGCCGGAACCAGTTGTAGAGGAAGCTGCAGCGGAAGCTACGGCAGAAACAGAAGCTCCAGCAGAAACGGTTGTTGAGAAGGTAGTAGAAAATGTTGGGGACGAAGACCCTGAATTAGCAGCTATGAATGAAAAAGCAGCGGATGACGCAGCAAAATAATTAAAGCTTCTAAAAATAAAAAAGGCTTGGAACATTTGTTTCAAGCCTTTTTTTTTGAAAAAATAAAAATCGAGTTGTGGCTAGCTTGTTTGATTATTAGCCATCCGACAATTTTACATCAAACTATCTTTCCTTAACCTTTCCTTAATTTACAAATAACTTAATTTCAATTACCTTTGTGTGGCTTAAAATCTCTATTTGAAATATAAGGAACGATGAAAAAATAAATTGAGGATTTTCTCCTACAATTTACTATTTTATCAATACTAAGGAACTCTGAAAAAATAAATTCACCAATTTTGAAATATGAGCCCGTACGGGCGAACCGTTTACGGATGGGTAAGCTTTTCAATGGGTTGAAAACCTATGGAAAAAAGATTCAATTCAAAATTCTTTTGGTAAATTTATTTTTTCAGTAATACTAAGACGTTTATCCAATAATTTTACGGTATTTGACCAATTTGAAAGGTCACTTACTTGAGAGCTAAATTTAATTATGAAAAAAGTACCATTATTATTCTTTTTTGCGCTATTTATCTCGTCTCTTTGCGCACAGAATTTAAAAAACAATACGGATTCAGTAAGTTACAGTGTTGGTGTATTAATCGCCAAAAACCTTAAAACTCAAGGTATGGACACTATTGCTGCTTCCGCTATGGCAGCAGCAGTAGCAGATATCTTTGCAGATAATGCCTTAAAAATTAGTGCTGAACAGGCTAATACGATTTTTCAGCAGTATATGCAGCAGCAGTCTGAAAAAGTAAATGCGGATAAAATTGCTGCGGGCGCAAAATTCTTAGCCGATAATGCAAAGCGGCCAGAAGTAGTCACTTTGCCAAGTGGGTTACAATACGAAGTATTGACCGCAGGAAAAGGAGCAAAACCAAGGTCTAGTCAGAAAGTAACCGTTCACTATGAAGGTTCTTTGATTGACGGGTCCGTTTTTGAGAGTTCTTATGAGCGAGGAAACCCAGCTACTTTTGGGGTAACACAAGTTATCCAAGGATGGGTAGAAGGCTTACAATTGATGGAAGAAGGGGCAAAGTGGAAATTCTATATTCCTTATAATTTGGCTTACGGTGAGCGAGGTTCTCCTCCAACGATTAAGCCCTTTTCTGCACTAATTTTCACCATAGAATTAATTAGTATACAGTAATCAACGTCAATTTTGAAATCGAAGATTCATAAGCGCAGCGCACTAATGATTGAATGATGAATTTTGAATATAAGCAACTGACAATCAAGCGAATAAAAATAATTCGTTCAATTCATTTTTGTCCTTTTAGACAAAAGTGCAAGCGAAAAGCTTATATCTCTTTGAAAATCAATTAATTATACCCAAAACACACGTTAATCATATGTTCGCCAATTTTGACGACATTCATCATTCAAAATTGGCGAACATATAGACGTTAAGTTAAGTAATATAATTCATTAGTCATTAATCAAAAGTCATTCTTGTGAATGGTACTTTTGACTAATGACTAATAAATGACTTGTTTTATATCGTCTTCGAGCATCGTCATCTCTTTTCGCTCAAATTTTAAAAAATAATATGGATTCAGTAAGTTACAGTGTTGGTGTATTAATCGCCAAAAACCTTAAAAATCAAGGTATGGACACTATTGATGCGCCCTCTATGGCAGCGGCAGTAGCAGATGTCTTTGCAGACAATGCCTTAAAAATTAGCCCAGAACAGGCTAATACGATTTTTCAGCAGTATATGCAGAAGCAGTCTGAAAAAGTAAATGCAGATAAAATTGCTGCAGGTGCAAAATTCCTAGCCGATAATGCTAAACGACCAGAAGTCGTGACTTTGCCTAGTGGTTTACAATACGAAGTATTGACCGCAGGAACAGGAGCGAAGCCAACATCTAGTCAGAATGTAACCGTTCATTATGAAGGTACTTTGATTGATGGGACTGTTTTTGACAGTTCTTATAAACGAGGAAATCCAGCTACTTTTGGTGTAACGCAAGTTATCCAAGGATGGGTAGAAGGCTTACAATTGATGGAAGAAGGTGCAAAGTGGAAGTTATATATTCCTTATAATTTGGCTTACGGTGAGCGAGGTTCTCCTCCAACGATTAAGCCGTTTTCCGCACTAATTTTTATAGTTGAATTAATTAGTATTCAGTAATTAATATAGGCGCTAAATGATATTTCATCATTTATAGTTAATCGTTTGGGCGCAATTGGGATTTGTTCCTTAGAAATAGTGCCGTTAGGTACTTAACATGGGTAGAATAAATGTCGACGTTTGGTCGTGCCATAGGTAGGTAATATCGGTTTCAAATCTATGTTACGTACCTACGGCACGATTCGAGTTGATTTTTTTCATTATTTATCTGTTACCCATGTTTAGTCCCTACAGAACTTGGGGACAAATCTCAATTGCGCCCTCATCGTTTGAAAACATATTATCTAATATTAGATGGCCAGATAAATAAGTGATAATAATCCGTTGGGAGTATTTTTTGCCCAACGGATTAGTTTTCCAATGGAACCCTACATACATCATTAAAATAAATAATATCAATTTT
>CAYMSC010000289.1:5850-8223 GCA_964392805.1 uncultured Saprospiraceae bacterium | reverse complement strand
ATCTAGCTTATCTGACCTCTGACAGTCAATGAAATTGACGGTCAGACTTCTGACTTCTAAAATGTCCAATAGTGTAAGCTTATTTTATAGGTTTGCTTTATTCAGCGTTTGTAATTTCATACAAGTCAAAAGCATTTCCATCATCATCACTATAAACAACCATCATTCGGTGTACATCTAATTGAATGTTTACACCTCTGCCTTCATCTCTCAAATAAACACTCCATTCGTCTCTTGCTATTTCTGTGAATTCGAAGTTACTGCCTTCTGGATTTTGGGTAGTTTCTATCCATGCTAAGGTTGCTACATCATAATTTGTATAGTTACCGATGTAGCCGTTTGCATCTTGGAATGTAATCACCGTTGTCAAGTAACCATTCATCTTGTCAGAGCTGTAGTAGATTTCGTACAAGTCAAAAGCATTTCCTGCATCGTCACTGTATACCACTATCATTCGATGCAAGTCTAATTGAATATTTACCCCTCTGCCTTCGTCTCTCAAATAAACGCTCCACTCGTCACGGCCTACTTCGACAAAATTGTGTTCCGTACTATCCGTTCCAATTTCTTTCCAATCGGTTGTGCTCATTTGTCTAAAAGTGCCTGTTTTTACACTATCTAAGCCTACTTCTACCATATTAACACCGATTTCAGAGATACTTGGAGGGTCAGCAGATACTGCGGAACAATTCATTTCAAAAGTAAATTCACCTGCCACTCCTGCTGCATATCCATCTACCATGATAACATAGCACCCTGGAGATAAGTCTTTTAAGCTAACACTTTCATCATCATACCCTATAGTGATGCTAACTGCTTTACATTCATTGATAAAGCCGAATCTGTCCAAAGAGAATACAAACAAATCTAAGTCTGCTCCTAAATCCTTGATAGTGATGTCATGTTGTACAATAGCTTCTGGTGTTTCTTCTACCACAAAGTGGAAAATCATATCATCTCCATCGAATGGGTCTCCAACCGAGGCCACACAATCGGGATACCGACTGGCATCTAAAGAATTGCCTTCTCCTTCTGTAGTAGCTGTGAAAGTAGTGCCACATTCAACACCATATAATGCACGACTTCTTGATTGTGCTTGTGCTTCAAATACTTCTTTGGATGCTTGTGTTTTTACTGCTGGATTAACTAAGTGAATGCCTGCTACTGGAACGTTTCTTTCGGAATTGCTAATGGTAGTGTTTGCTGTTTTTGTAGTTGTTTGTAATTCGCTTAAATTTTCTTTTTGACAAGAAGTTAAAGCGACGATAGCGAAAATGATTGCTGCGAAATTTAATTTTAAGTTAGTCATGATTTTTATTTTTTAAGTTTTAAAGGAATTTTTAAATAATGATTAAGTATTAATTTATCTTTAATCGCAGCAATTCGAAAAGGTGACCCTGTTTGGGGAAAGTTTTTTTATTCATCATTAAATAATATTTTTTGTTTTAAAAATTCATTGTATTTTTTATTTTTAACAAAAAATGTTTAAATTAGCCCCCTGCATGAGTAAACTACATCAAACAAACAAATGAGCAATCAGAAAAAAAATAGAGGAGTACATCAACCAGATGATAAGTTCTTTGCCTACGTAATGTCCCAAAAAGAAAATGCCAAGGCTTATTTGCAAGAATTTTATCCTGAAGTCGCTAAAATTGTAGATTTCGAGTCTATGGAATTGGAAACAGACAATTTTAGGCAATCTGATTTAAAGCTATTTCGCTCTGATATTCTTTATCGCTGCAAACTGAAAGAAGAGAAGGAGTCATTTTATTTTTCCTTGATATGGGAACATAAATTAGAACCTGATGAAAATGTGGCTATCCAAGTGGGCTTATATATTATGTTAATATTGTATAGGCTATCAAAGACTAAAGGACGAAAAGTAGAACCTGTTTTACCGCTAATTTTTTATAATGGGAAAACAAAATGGACTCCAAAATCGCTTCATGATTTATTTAGAGACAGGCCTTATTTTAAATTCTTTAAGCGTTTTCTTCCAAACTATGACTTTTTGTTTAAGGACATCACGCAAATGCCCGAAAACGAATTACTTAACTTACAAAAAGGTTTTTTTAGAAGTGCAATGATGTCCATGGCATTTCGGTATAACACGGACTTGCTGATTTATTATATTTCCATTATATTTGAATTACAAGACAGGGACGAATTGAAAGTGTTGAGCTATTATTATTTGGCGATTGCCAATAGGTCTTCCAAAACATTCAAGGAAGAATTAAAAAACGTTAATTTTGAATATAAAGAAGAATTTATGAGTTTATTAGAGCAATTAAAATCAGAAGGTAGAACAGAAGGAAAGATTGAGGGCAAAATTGAGGGCAAAATTGAGGGCAAAATTGAAGGAAAAATTGAAGG
>CAYMSC010000289.1:0-5750 GCA_964392805.1 uncultured Saprospiraceae bacterium | reverse complement strand
AAAAGACAAAAGTTAATAGATAGTGTAAAAAGCCTAATAAAATTATTATCTCTTTTTCCGAATATGGAAGTCAAAAAAATTAGTATTTTAACAGATATTAAAGCTGATACTATTAAAAGTTTTCAAAAAATTGTAGCTTCAAAAGATAAATTGAATATACTAACATTTATCGAAAAGCAATTTTTTAAAAAGAGCCCTATCAATAAGGAAGAAAAAGCGACGTTTGAGGATTTAATTGGTAAATTGATTTCTTAAATCACAAGATTGTTTCGCAAGTATAGCTAATATCCTACAAATTAATATAATTTCATTACCACCAACTTCTTAATTATACTTTGTATATGCTCGCCTTGAATATGAATAAAGTGCATGCCATTGCTAAATTCGGCTAACAAAATCTGCAAAATATCACTAGTTACTTGCTCTATCTTTTGATAATAGACTTCCTAGCATAGTGTCACTAGGAGAATAGCCCACGGATTGAAAAGGATTAAACGGATAGAGGACGGATTTTACTTAGCCAAAATAAACCCCGCCCAATAAAAAGGACGGTATTTTTTGCTCATCGCTAATTGTGCTTGGTACAAAGCATCTGATGCATCATTGGATTGGAGATAAAATTGATAGAAAGTGGTCATCAATTCTTGAGTTTGGAAGTCAGGAACTTTCCAGAGGCTAATCAACATATTTTTTACACCCGCCATTTTGAAAGCACGTTGTAAACCAAATACCCCTTCGCCGTTCACTACATCGCCTAAGCCCGTTTCACAAGCAGATAAGACGACTAAGTTGGTATTGCCTAAATTTTGTTGGGCAATTTCGTAGGCAGTCAAAATACCATCTTCTAAATTGGGAATGCGTTTACCGAGTTTCCAAGAATAATTCGCACCACTTAAAGCCAAACCAGAACGTAATAAAGGGTTTTTGGCGGACATAATTCGCCCTCTAGTATTATCGGGTACTTTTCGACCTTCTTTGAGTGGGGCATAGAAATAGCCATGTGTGGCAATATGTAAAATGGAAGGCGCTTTTTGCCCAGTTAATGATTTGAAATTTTCTTCTAGTGCAATATGATTAACAAACGTTTGAGCTTGCCAATTTTTTACTTGAAATTGTTGAGCAATACTTTCCACTTCTTTTTGAGTGCCTTGGAGATAATTAAAGGTAACTGCGGAGCGAGTATTGGAAGTGTCAGCCGCATTGCTAGCAGGGATAGTCGTTGGAATTGGAATAGTGTTCACCACTTTACTATCCTTTTTATATTGTTGCGCAATTTGAGTTAACTGGATAGAATCTAAGTTGAAATTTGCCCCACCAAAAAGACTAATACTTTGATTGGTAATATTGATTTTTGAGGTTTGCCCATAAGCTCTTAAATTTCCATAATAGGTAAAATTATAATGGTCTAATAGTGGTTTGTCATCTACATATAAAGCAGCAAAAGACACTTTATGTAATAAGCCACTTACAGAGATGTCTACTTTTTTAACACCATCCAAATATGGCCAAAGCGGTTGCCAGATTTGCTGATACAAATCCTGCCCAATTCGTTGGTTTTCTACATAATTTCCACCATTCAATCGAACATTGGACCGAAGTAATCGCTTTAATTGCTTTTCTTCCCCCAACAAAACCATCTTTGGTTGGTCAAAATCGCTTCGATTGATTAAGGCGCAATAATAAACGCTATCTGTTTGTCTATCTGGCAAATAATAAGGAAATCTAATAAAATCAATGACTGCTTCGTTGGCTTGAATAGTACTTTTGAAATCTTCAAAAGAGGTTCTTTTTTGCTGGGTTAATTGTGCGGTTGCTAGGACTTCATTTCTGACCAATTCTTTTTCTAATAATTCTGCTTTTTCCTCTAATGCCAATAAGTCGATACCCGATGCAGCTTGTTCTGCTGGTGATTGGATATAGCTTTGAGACAATTGCTTTTTGGTGGCTAACCAATCTTGATAAATTTTTATAGTAGCAGAATCCTTGATTTCATTGGCTAAGGATTGATTGTCGGCACTAAAGTCTAAGGCTAGATTTTTGATAGCTAAGTTTAAATCTTGTGCGTCTGTTGATAAAGTAGGGATAGCTTGCTGATGCCTAAAGGCAAAGGAGAGAAATTTATGAAAATCTGCTTCTGTTGTAGTTAAATAAGATAATCTAACTGCCTCGTCAAAGCCACTGTAGTAATTATAGATTAAGTTAACTTGTCCTGTATTGGCACGTTGGTAATAATGATAAGCGGTATCTATTTCTGTGGCTAATTCCGTAATATTAGCAAGGCTATACGTTGTACCGATGTAGTAAGGATGGCGTTTGCCGAGTGTTTCTCCATCAATGTTTTCCGTTTCTAAATAATAAGTTTTTGCTTTTTTGAAGTCGCCTGTTTTTTTGTAAATATAGGCTAGATTATTAATGACAGAGGCATACCACGGGTGTTTTTTGCTAAATACTTTTGCTAGAATAATTCGAGCTTCTTCGGATAAATTTTGTGCTTTTTTGTATTTTTCTAAATCGATGTTTAAGGCGGCGTAGTTCATTAGTAGAGCCGCATATAGACTTGTTTCGGTTTGTTTATTGGCCTTCAAAATATCTATACCTTCTGTAAATAATGCTTCTGCTTCTTGGAACTTTTGCTGGTCGACATAAATAGTCGAGAGATTGTTTAAAGTTCGTGCATAGTCTGAGAATCGACCTGAATTTTTGAAAATTTCCTTTTGTTTAATGGCGTAAAACAATCTTTTGTCTTGCTTTCCAAGCTTCTCGTAAAGAATTCCTAACCAGACAATCATAAATGCATAATTAGAAGTTTCATTATAGGTCGCTTTATAAATAACTTCAGCATCTAAAAGCATTTCTTCAGCTTTTTTATATTTTCCAGTAAGCTGAAGTAATCTGCCATAATTAATCAAGAGTTTGGCATAAATAGGATGCTTTTTACCAAGTTTATTTTTTTGGATAAGCTTTAATGCTAATTCAAAGGATTCTATGCCGTCTTCGTATTTTTCAGTTTCTGTATATATTCTACCTAAATGATTTAATACATTTATATTCAAATAATGATACGCTCCTTTATTTTTATCTATCTCAATTTTTACCTGATTTAGGATTGAATCAGCTTTTAAGAAATGTTCTTGTTCTCGTTTAGATTCACCCAAACTATAAGTGGCTTGATAATATAAATTATTAGATTGAGTTTTGAGATTTGGAGTTTGTAAGATGATTTGAAATGCAGAATCTGCAGCTTCGTATTCATGTTCGGCGATTTTTAATAAGCCCCAATAGTATTGCAAACGTTTATAGTCTACTGTATTAGTTAGTTGTAGTTTGTTTGCTAATTTTTCTGCTTTTTGAAAGGCTTTTTTTGCAGATGCTAATTCTATCCACTCAATATGTATTCTACTTTTCCAAATAAAAAATTTGAATAAAGCTAAGGAATCAGCATTTTTAGTCGCAAGCTGCTCTGCTTTTTGAATGGTGTATTTTGCTTCTTGATAATGACCTAAGGCAAATTGGTACTTAGAGGAAAGAAGAAGAGAATCTAGTAATAATTTATTCGATGTTGATTCTAATTGAGTTTCTAGTATAACTTTAACTTTTTCAAGTTGATAATTTTGTAGTGCTTCTTCTGCTATTTCTATGGTTTCAGTCCAATTTCTTTGTCCCTGAATAGGAGAGGTAGGAAGTAAAATAAATATTCCTGAAATTAATAAATATAACAGAAATAGTAATCGGGGTAGGTGCATTTTCTCAAATTAAATGAATTATTAAAGTCAAAAATAATCAGAAAATTTGAGAAAAGCAGCTACTTAAAATCTGGACTTTTATAAAATTAGCAAAATATATTAAGATTTATCCTACAATATTGATGTTTGACTAGTTTTGTATCTAATTAAAATTAGACTGATATTAAGTAAAAGCAACCCAAAAATCATTATACTCCACTGACTCAAGGTTGGAATGCTAGGCGATGCTATGCGGACGTTTAAACTCAAGGTTTGAGCATTGCATGCACCAACTACAGAACTAGTTTCAAAAGTAATTTCGCTTAAATTTAATCCACTATTTCTTGCCGTAGCATTACCTGACTGAAGCCTTCTTACACGAATAATACTTACACCCGCATCTACATCACAATCAACCGTCAACCCCCCAGGAAAACCTGCACCATCAATAAAATTGGTTTCAATCAAAGACATAATAAAAGCATCATCATCGAATTGAGCTGCGGTAAGGGTAATTTCATCACCATCCATGGTGGTAGGGTCTGCAAAACACATGATGGGAAAATCAGGCGTAGCAGGGTCTAAGAAAATACAATTTTGTGCAGTGGCCAATTGGGAAAAGCAAACAAAAAATAGCGCGAAGGAAAGTAGTAAGTTTTTCATGGGAAGTTTTGTTGTATGTTAGGGTCAATTAGTGATTTTTATAATACAAAAATAAGACCATTATCCATTAATACATTAAATAAATAGTTGACTTTTAGAAAAACAAAAATAGGAGACATTGCATCAATGCCTCCTATTAGTGGAATTTAGGAATTTAAATTTTAATTAATTATACTGTACTTCTGAAATCTCACTTAATCCTTGTCCACCTCCTTCAAAAGTCATTACCGCTTCTTTCTGCTCAAGGTCTAAAGTTATCCCTTCCAAGCCCATTGTATTTACTCCGAATTCAGGAATCGCTAATTGAATGTTTGTACCGTCTTTGCTAACTTCTTTTAACAAAATTCGCCCGAAGTGTGGGATACCTGAATCGTATACATATTCTGTTTCATTTACTTTTTCAAGGTACACTTGCTCGCTACCAAACAAAACCTTATTGATATTATCCGTTGCGTATTCGTAATCTAAAATTTCAGTTGCTGAAATACCGCCTGTTGCACCATAAGAAATGATGATTGAGTTTTGGAGGAAATCTATTTGTGCCGTTGCTCCAATATGTGTCGCTTGTAGGTAAATAGACCACTCATCTCTTCCTGTTTCTATATAAGTATCAAAAGTAGTTGGTAAGCTATCCACATATTGAGTAATAGACCATAAAGAATCTGCTTCATTTATAACCGTTATTTCTCCAAAGCCATTCACTTTTCGGATGCCGTCCATTTCAAAGATAATTGGTGGATTCGGACTAACTGCTGTGGTGTAAAATTCCATGTTATAAGAAGAAGTCACCCCTGCTGTCCATCCATCTACCACGATGATGTAGTAACCCGCTTCTAAACCTTGCATATCTACTGATTCTGCCGTTGTGCCACCATTGATACTGATTGCTTTACAATCTCGAACATAGTTGTTTTCATCCAAAGTATAGACAAATAAATCCAAATCATCTTGTAAATCACTGATAGTTACGTGGTGGGTAACTAAGGCTTCTGGCTGTTCTTGTACTTCAAAAATGTACACGTTGTCTTCTCCCTCAAATGTCCAAGGATAATCCACTAAGCATGCACCAAAGCTTTTATCAATAAAATTGCCTTCTCCGTACGTGTCATCATAGATTGGTCCAGCGTCTGCTGCAATTAGGGTGAAATTTCTTTCTCGTGAAGTAGCTTGTGTAGCCATTGTTCTATTGGTAGCGGAAGTCTTTGCGCCAGGGTTATAAATGTTGATTCCTGCTGCTGGTAAATTTCTTTTGGTAGTTGTTGTTTCAGGAGTTGGATTTAATTCACTCATCGTTTCTTTTTGGCAAGAAGTTAAAGCGAAGATAGCGAAAATGATTGCTGCGATATTTAATTTTAAGTTATTCAT
>CAYMSC010000288.1:0-8224 GCA_964392805.1 uncultured Saprospiraceae bacterium | reverse complement strand
TTTAGAGGTAACTCTTGCCAAGTTTGCGCAGAAAATAATTTCTAAGGAACTAAACAAGTTTTTAATAATCAAAATCGAAAAATATGAAAAAATATAGCTTATTTTTTAGTGTATGTTGTTTAAGTTTAATGGCCTCTTTTACGGCTGATGCACAATGGAATAAATGGGGAAGCGGCGTTACTGGAGAGGGAAAACGAGTCACCAAGACTTTAGATTTAGATGAATTTAAAGGTATTGGGGTGTCAATTGGTGCGGAAGTTCATTTGAGACAAGGCAATCAACAAAAGGTGGAAATCAAAGCGCAGCAAAATATCATTGATTTAATTGATAAAGATGTGAGAAGTGGAAAATGGAGGATTAAATTAGAAAAGGGAACAAATTTAAAGCGACACGATGGGATTGACATATATATTACTTTACCTATGATTGATGAATTATCGGTTGCTGGATCCGGTAGTATTGTTGGGGAAACAGACTTTACAAATGTAGATGATTTAGAAGTCAGCATTGCAGGTTCTGGTGATGTAGAATTAAATGGCGCAGGAGCAGATTTAGAAGTCAGCATTGCAGGTTCTGGTGATGTAGATTTGGCTGGATTTAAAGTAGCGGATTGTGAAGTGAGTATTGCAGGAAGTGGAGATTGTGAAATTAATGTTTCGGGTAGTTTAGAGGTAAGTATTGCGGGAAGCGGAGATGTAAAATATAAAGGCAATCCTGATAAGGTGAAGTCTAGTATTCATGGAAGTGGAGACGTGCGTAGTTTTTAAATTTTCAATGCAGCATTTTCAATTTTCAAACTGTACTTATTTGAAAATTATAAATTATTTGACACTACGGTGAAAAGTGTGGGGTAAATTTTCTACAATGTGGATTATAGTATTGCACAACTCAGAGAGTTGTGTTACAGTTGCAACGAACAGGCAACACAACTCTTTGAGTTGTGCCATTTTTGATTCACCCACACTTTTTACCATAGTACCAATTATTTAGACTTCCACACTAACCAACATTGTCATAATTTTAGCATATAAATCAGTTGGTTTAAACGGCTTGCCTAAATAATCATCAATACCTACCGAAATACAACGGTCAGCTTCTTGTTTAGACGCATTTGCCGTTAAGGCGATAATAGGTACAGAGCTAAAGGTTCTAATTTTTTTTGCCGAATCAATACCATTCATTACAGGCATTTGAATGTCCATTAGAACAATGTCATAGCCTACTTCCTTTTGTTTTTGCGCACCAATCAATCCATTCTCCGCAATATCTACTTGGACAAAGTCCGACCAAGTCGTTAAGACTCGTTTCGTGGCAATTTGATTTAAGAAGTGGTCTTCTACTAATAATATTTTAATAGGGACATCTGGTGCATCTCCATGACTAATTTTGGTAGATTGACCAACTTTTACAGGAATTTCAACTTGGTAAGTCGTACCATTTGCTGCATCACTTTCTATATTAAAAATACCCCCTAAAATCTTTGTTAATTTAGTAACCATTGCGATACTTAGGAATTCTTGTTGATTTTCATCATCGAATTCTTCGGAGTATACTTCCAGTAGTTTTTCTGATTCCTCAAACTTTTTAAGTTTTTCTGCGGATAATGTCGTTGTAGGGTCTGCAATGTGGAAAACAAAAGAAGCTGCTCCTTCCTCATTTTTTTGAATCAAGGCGTTAATCGTTAACCCTTCTTCTTCGCTTGTATTTTTAATGGCAGAATCCATCAAATTATACAATATTTGGGTTATTTTGATAGAATCACTGAAAATAGTGTTCGGTAATCCCTTCAGAATATTAAACTCTAATTGTAATTTGGCATTATCTGCTTTGATTTGAACAACCTTTTTTACACTCTGTAGAAAGTCTTTTATTTTGAATTCCTCATCGACGACCTCTACTTGATCTGTCACTAACATGGAGAAATTTAATAGATTATTGACCATAATGGATAGGTCATCTACGGAGGTTTTTAAGCCATCTAAGAATTCTTTTTGCTGGGTACTGAGTCTAGATTTCTCTAATAGATAAACTAAATTCACAACGGACGCTAAAGGCGTTCGGATGTGAAAACTCATATTCATTAAAGCTTCTTCTTTGATTTTTGAAGCTTTAGTATTAATATTCTTTTCAATGATAAGTTGTTCAGAAATTTTTCTTTCTGTTATATCTTGCAGCCCTCCAACTAATAGGACTCGCTCCGCAATTTCATCATAGAATAATTTTGCACTTAAAGATACATGTTTGATACTATGGTCATCTTGCACAATTTTGTGTTCAATACTACCTTGTTTACCAGTTTTTGCAATTTCTTCAAAAAATCCTTCTACTACTCTTTTGTCTTCAGAATGTACAAAATTTATGTAATCCGTTAGGGTAGGCTTGATACTATTTAAGTGTAAGCCCAAGATTTTGAAAATTTCTTCGGTCCAGTGCATTTCATTATTGACAATATCCATCTCAAAATTGCCAAAATGTGCTAAGGATTGCGCTTGTATATAGCGTTTTTCACTTACGGATAAATTTCGTGCAGTAGTTTCTAGTTTTTTCTGAGTACTGTGTCTCTGAATAGCATATCGAATAGCTCGGCCCAATAATTTACCATCAAATTGACCTTTAACTAAAAAATCTTGAGCACCTGCTTTAACAGATTGATTACCAATGATTTCATTATTTGTTCCAGTAATGACAATGATAGGAAGGAAAGGTCCTTGTTCAATTAGGTTTGTTAGCGTTTTGAACCCTGTACTATCTGATAAATTGAGGTCTAATAAGATGATCGCTATGGTCCTTTGTTGGGAAATTTCTATGCCTTGTCTTAAACTAGTCGCATTTGTATAGTCGTACCTAATAGAAGAATCTTTTAAAAGCTTTTGCATCAAATTGCTATCTGCTTTGTTATCTTCTAAGTGTAAAATTGGTATTTTATTTTTACCATTCATAAATTCTCGTTTCTCAGTGTATGATTTTGGTTAGATAGATCTAGCTAGAATTTTAGTTCTAGCATAGTTTGTTGAGATTGTAGATACATGAGTAGATAAGGAACGATGAAAAGTAAATTTACACTAGAAAATTGATAGCGTTTGATTTTGTCAAAATTTCATTACAGCAGGATTGCAAGATAATTTTGACAAAAGCAGGAGCTTGCTTTGTAAATTTATTTTTCATTACGGCCAAATGGTCTAGTAGACCCTTATCTTTTTTATTTTAAATCGGAGAATGGAAATGGTGTGTATTAAGAACTTGATTCAAAGTAAGTGTGATAGAATTAAATTATTTATACTGTTTTAGCTTATTTTTAGTAAATTCCCCAACTCTTACTAAACATTTAATAGCTTTTTACTATTAAATGGAGCTATCTTCTTATTCTCGTTTATGCGAGTACTGGAAAAAGCTCACAAAAAGTGCTTATTTGTTATTATTATTCAAATATGATGCCCAATTATGGTAAGGTAAAATTTGTGACAGGAATTTTAGCATTAAATTGTAAATTTACTCTATGTATTCAGTACCTAAATTAAAGGAAGTATACCTTGAATATCTGCATGCTAATCCTTTTAATCAGGCACCTCAAACGCTTTTTGAGCCGGTTGACTACATCATGCAATTAGGAGGTAAAAGATTACGCCCTATACTTGTTTTGATGGCTTATAACCTCTACAATAAAGATATACAGCCTGCTTTACCCATTGCTCAAGCAGTAGAAATTTTTCATAATTTTTCTTTAGTTCATGACGATATTATGGACGAAGCACCCCTCCGAAGAGGGAAGGCAACAGTCCATCATAAATATGACATAAATACGGGAATTCTTTCTGGAGATGTAATGCTAATTTATGCTTATCACTATTTATTAAAAATTGAAAACCAAAAACTAGTTCCTGCTATCCTAAAGGTTTTTACTACGGTAGCGGAAGCGGTATGTATTGGTCAGCAATATGATATGAATTTTGAAACTAGCGATAGTGTAACCATCCCCGAATACCTTAAAATGATAGAACATAAGACCGCTTTACTTTTGGTTGGTGCTTTAAAAATGGGAGCGATTTTAGCAGAGGCGGACGAACAAGATGTTTATCACTTAGGAGAATTTGGTCGAAATATTGGCGTTGCTTTTCAATTACAAGATGATATTTTAGATACCTTCGGCAACCCCGAAAAATTTGGCAAAAGGATAGGAGGTGATATTGTTCAAAATAAAAAGACTTTTTTAGTCTTAAAAACAATTGAAGTTGCAGTGGAAACTGATAAAAACAAATTGCTTACTTTGATGCAAACTTATCCTAAGGATGAAGCAAAAAAGATTGAAGCAGTAAAAAATATTTTTCAGAAAAATAACATTCAGCACCTTGCAGATGTGGTTAAAGAAACTTACCAAAATCAGGCAATGCTGCACTTAGATAGTGTGAATATCCTATCAGAGAAAAAACAGCAACTTAAAACTTTGGCAGAACAACTATTAAGAAGAAATGAATAACTATAAATTAAAAGTAAAAAGGAGCAACCACTTATGCGGTTACCCCTCACACTATGAAACACTATATCTTTAAAAAATGATTTTTTATTGATTATTTGGAGTCACAATTATACTGTAAATTTCTGTTTTTTCAAAAAAAAAATTGTATAAATACGACATATACCTCTATTTATTTACAACTAATCCTCTAAAATCTTCTGCTTAACATCTGTTATTGATAATCAGTTAGTTAACGTTTTTTATTTTGAAATTATTTTCTTAAATAAACATTATTTTTTTAATAAAATATTTTTTTATTCTGTTTTTTCAAAAACGCTTTTGATACTTAATTTCTTATATAAATAATTTAATTAAATATTTTTTATCTCTGAATTTACTAAGACTATTTCTTTTCAAATAAAATTACGCTTTTCTTTCTTTTATTCCTTCATAAACACCCTGTTTTTTGCTAAAAAATTAATTGTAAGAAATATTTTCATAAAGCATCTATTTTTTTAAAAATAACCTTCCTTTTATGCTTTTTTTGTTCCTAAAAATGCCTTAAAATTCTTATAAATATTGTAAATTTGCCTAGTTTTTGAAAATTACACTTTGTACTATTGAAGAATGCTATTTTTACTTTATTTTAGAAAGGACAAAAAAATATTTTTATCATTTCTAAAATGGCTAGTTGAGCTTACTTCAACTACATTTTTCTTTCCACATTTAAAGCCTTTCAATGTCTAATAGTAGTGAACGAATAATACCTATCAAGATTGATGACCATATGAAATCTGCTTACATAGATTATTCTATGTCTGTCATCGTCTCTAGAGCTTTACCCGATGTTCGAGACGGTTTGAAACCTGTTCATCGTCGTGTTTTATTTGGTATGTCTGAATTAGGATTGGTTTATAACAAAGCTCATAAAAAGTCTGCTAGAATTGTTGGAGAAGTTTTAGGGAAATATCACCCTCATGGTGATACCTCTGTTTATGATTCAATGGTACGGATGGCACAAAATTGGTCGCTTCGTTATCCTTTAGTCGATGGTCAAGGTAACTTTGGTTCTATGGACGGAGATAGTCCTGCGGCGATGAGGTATACAGAAGCACGTCTTCGAAAAATTAGTGATGAAATTTTGGCTGACTTGAAAAAAGACACAGTCGATTTCTCTTTTAACTTTGATGACACCCTAAAAGAACCTACGGTTCTACCTACTAAAGTTCCTAATCTTTTAGTCAATGGGGCTTCTGGTATTGCGGTTGGTATGGCAACCAATATGATGCCACACAACTTATCAGAAGTAATAGATGGAATTGTAGCTACGATTGATAATCCTGAAATAGAGCTGGAAGGCTTAATGGAACACATCAAAGCACCAGATTTTCCTACGGGTGGGATTATTTATGGAATGACAGGGGTTAAAGAGGCTTTCGCTACAGGTCGTGGTCGAGTTGTTTTAAGAGCTAAAGCGGAAATTCAGACGGATAGTAATGGTCGAGAGAAAATTGTTGTCAATGAAATTCCCTATCAAGTCAATAAGGCTAATTTGATTGTCAAGATTGCCGAATTGGTAAATACAGAGCGGATTACTGGAATCAGTGGCGTTAGAGATGAATCGGATAGAAAAGGATTGCGAATTGTAGTAGATGTAAAGCGGGATGCGATGGCTAACGTTATTTTGAGCCAACTGTTTAAATATACACCACTTCAAAGCTCTTATGGGGTAAATAACGTTTGTTTGGTAAATGGTCGCCCACGAATTTTGAATTTGAAGCAGCAAATAGAGGAGTTTATTAAATTCCGAATTGAAGTAGTGGTGCGTCGAACGCAATATGAATTAAGAAAAGCAGAAGAGCGCGCGCATATCTTAGAAGGCTTATTGATTGCTTTGGATAACTTGGATGCAGTAATTGCTTTGATTCGAGCATCTAGAACAGTGGAGATAGCTAGAAATGGCTTGATGGAAAAATTCGGATTATCCGAACTGCAAGCAAGAGCCATTTTAGAGATGCGATTGTCTAAGTTGACAGGCTTAGAAATTGATAAAGTGCAAGAAGAATATGATGAGTTACAAAAAGTAATCCAACATTTGAATGATATCTTAGGTAGCGATACCATGCAAAAAGATATTGTGAAAGAAGAATTGGCGGAAGTGAAAGAGACATTTGGAGATGAACGTCGTTCTGAAATTAGCTACTCTGATGGAGAAATTAGTATTGAAGATTTAATTAAGAACGAAGAAGTTGTGATTACAATTTCTAATTTAGGCTATATCAAACGAACGCCTGTAACGGAATATCGAGTTCAAGGTAGAGGCGGACGTGGTTCAAGAGGTACTAAAACTAGAGATACCGACTATGTTGAACATTTATTTACGGCTAAGACACATAATTAT
This sequence comes from uncultured Saprospiraceae bacterium, assembly GCA_964392805.1. GTDB lineage: Bacteria > Bacteroidota > Bacteroidia > Chitinophagales > Saprospiraceae > JAFMDF01. Next base: position 1,370 of record CAYMSC010000288.1, on the reverse strand, counting down.
TTATTATTATTTTCTGAGCAAGGTCGATGCCATTGGTTGAGAGTGTATGAAATTCCAGAAGCCGGTAAAAATTCTGCTGGACGTGTATTGCAGAATATTGTAGCCTTGCCTAAAGATGATAAAGTAAAAGCTTATATCAAAATTGAGGATTTAAAAAATGAAGAATATGTCCAAAATAATTATATCATCTTCTGTACTCGCAAAGGGGTAATTAAAAAGACTTCTGTGGAAGCGTTTTCTAGACCAAGAGCCAATGGTATCAATGCAATCACCATACGAGAAGGAGATACACTTTTAGAAGCGAAATTGACGAATGGAGAGAACGAAATTTTGATGGGTATTCGAAGTGGCAGAGCTATTCGTTTCCCAGAAGCGAAAGTGCGACCTATGGGGAGAAGTGCAGCAGGTGTGAGAGGTATTACACTAGACGGGGAAGATGATGCAGTAGTTGGAATGATTAGTGTAGATTCAAATGACGAAACTAGAACGGTCTTGGTTGTTTCGGAAAAAGGCTATGGGAAACGTTCTAAATTGGAGGAATATAGAATGACCAATAGAGGTGGAAAAGGAGTGAAGACATTACAAGTAACGCCTAAGACGGGATATTTAGCCACCATTAAATCTGTTAGTGAAGAAGAAGATTTGATGATTACTAACAAATCAGGGATTACTATTCGAATTTCTGTAACTGACTTACGAGTTATGGGCAGAGCTACTCAAGGGGTTAAAACTATTCGAATAGATGATAAAGATGCTATTGCAGATATTGCCGTACTTCCTAGTGCGGACGAAGAAGCAGAAACCGAAGTGACTTTAGATGAAAATGGTAACCCAATAGAAGCACCAACTGTAGAGGGTGAAGGAACGACTGAAGGGCCAGATAATGTTGCTGATACAACTGATAAGGATACAGATGCCGATAATGCTTCTGATACAGAAGAAACTACAGAAGACTAGTATTAACGAATAAATTAAAAGTGAATGATACTCTTTTGTATTGTTCACTTTTTTTTTGTGTAAAACTTAGAATTATCTGTTCATTTAATTATTTCGGTGTTCCTAATTTTCGTTTTAACCAATTTTAACATACCAAAATGAGTCTTTAACGTCTTAAAAACACCAAAACGAGATTTCAAAGCGTCTTAATAGCGAACCTTTATAAAAAAAACTACGAAAGTTGTAAATTTGTCTCGGTTTTAGGTTTGACAATAAAAATTTTCTTTTTTTAGAAAATGGATAATACCTTTATCAGTAAACAAATGAGACAAGTATTTTATAAACATTTTAAATCTTTTGATTAAAAACTTTCAAACTAAAAAATTAATACAATGAAAAAATTAGTGTTCGGATTCTTGTCTTTACTATTAGTG
>CAYMSC010000287.1:0-8250 GCA_964392805.1 uncultured Saprospiraceae bacterium | reverse complement strand
TTTTCATGCACGAAGCGTAGCGGAGTGCGTGATTCAGTAAAAAGTGTACGGTAGTAAGTTGGAAAAAAGGTGATTTAACATTGAACAATACACCCGGGATGACTTGCTAAAAAAGATGCAGGAACTCTAGTACCAATAAATCATTTTCAACGGAATTACTCCATATTAAATTTCTTATTTGAGTAATTTCGGATGCTTGATAATTAGGTTGAGTAGGCGTCTTTTTTAACATCATTTTCATTATTTGTTATTAAGGTTTAACAGCAGACATTGCCTCCGTCCAAATAATCCCTTCTTGAAACCCTCGACTAAAATGACGCAAAAAATTCTAGGAACTCTTCCTTTTGCACACTACCCGAAGTATCTATGGCTAAAAGGAGTTTTTGTTGTCTTTTAACTTTAATACCTGGCGTTGTACCATATCTTTTTGAAGGTCGGCGAATCGTGTTTTTTAAATAAGTACTATTACTGCTGGCAGCAAACAAACGCAAAATACGCCTCCAATTAAATTTAGGCGCCATATCCTTTAAAATAGCATCCAATAATTCTTTTAACCCACTAGGTAAAGCTAAGGTCTCTTCCTGATCCAGCAACTCTTGTCCAAAAATTTATTAATGGTGGAGCAATGTTAGAGGAATAGACTACCATAATCATCGACCCTTTGTGGAAGAATTCTTTCAGATTCACCAAGCAGATATTGAGGAATGGAAAGCTGAAATACTGATGGATAAAGAAAGGATAAAGGGATGATGCGCAATAAAGAATACAAAATATACCGTTGGGAAAATGTATATCCCCAACGGTTTTTTATTAACGATGACCTGATAAATTGGTCGTCAAGCTTAGCTTATTTATTTCCAATTCTCTAAAAACAAAATAATTATTTCGAGCCATTAAAACTAGATCTTATAGTAACGTCGCCCGATTTTACTGTAAAATTAATAACAACTTGATTACCAGAAAAAGAACCGCTTCCTTCCAATGTTGAAACATTACCACTCGTGATAAGGTCTGTTTCTTGAAATGGAATATCAAATTTGTCTTTTTCTGTAATAGTAAAATTTCCTAAACCAGAAATTAATTTATCTGCTGGTTGTCCGTCTTTTTGGATTGGTAACGTTGTATTTATAGAAGAAGTACTAGTTCCATTGTCAAGTGTTAGCGTTCCAGCATAAGTACCCAAATAATTTTCTCTGATTTCTAATTCACAAGACATGCCTTCGTATAAAAATTCACAAGCACAATTCCCATTATCACAGACACCTTCGTTTTGACAAATGACCTCTTTACATTTGTCAGTGCAACTTAAAAGGAATAAAAGACTAGTGATTAAAACTAGATTTAATACAAATTTTACTGATTTCATTGTTGATTGATTTAATAAAAATACACTACCTTCAAGCTCTCTTTCCTAACCGAGCAGCGAAAGACAGTAATAATCATTCTTTGTAGGGTAGCGTATAGAAAAGGTTAAAGTAATTTATTTTTTTTGTTCTATTTCCATATCCGAAGCAACACTAGTATTTACTTGTGTACCTGTGCTGAATTCGGCATCTTCTCCTTTGATGAAAAAGCCGACTGCTCCTATTATTGTGGTTAGAAGCACATCAACTATAATAACTCTGTTCTCAGCAGAATAATGCATAGTTAAAGATTTAAGTGGTTAAAAAATAAGATTGAAAAATCATAGCACAGTTGCCACCTAACGCTTTGTTGGCAGACAATAGGTTAGGTGGCTCATTTCTACTGCGATAGAAAAAAATGGCTAAATGGCATTTGGTTTTTTATTGTTATTTTAAGTAGCTGGTAGCCTTGATTGCTTAGCTCAAAGGTCGTAACAAATCAAGTTTTTACTTTGCTTAATGGCGAAAAAGGCAATCTAATGTCGAGTAAATTATTATATCCTTTGACAAATCCTTTGGAGGGATTTGTCAAAGAACCAATTATTACTGATTTTGGAGATAATTTTTATCAGTTATTTAAAGCGGAATGTTTGAATATTTTTCAATACAAGAAAAAGGTAATTTAAGAACTACTTTTGCACCTGTTTTGATACCCAAAGCATCATATCTATTTAAATGTAGGAAATCAATTTGTTCATCAAATAACGTTTCTAATTCTTGGAGAAAGTCGATAGTGACAAAAGTAGACTTTTTCCTTTCTTCCTTTGGATATGCCTTAATTTTTTTAGTCTTCCATTGCGCTAAGGATGTCAACACTTCCTCCGAAAAACCTGTTCCATTATCCCATAATTCTATTACTAAAGATTCCTTTTCGACTTGGGCATCAAAGCCAATTTCTAGGTTGTAAGTTCTTTTAGACTCTTCTATATCCATAATTTTCTTAACACAATATTTAACACTGTTATGGATAAGATTGATAATAATAAAACTAGGGATTTTTTTAGCTAATAGGTCGTCGCTGATTATATTGGTGGTAAAATTAATAGTGAATTTTTCGTTGCGTGTCTTTTTTAGAATAGTCTCTAAAATTCCTAAATATTGCTGACAGAGTTCTGTTGCTGCTTCGAGTTCGATTAAGGAATTAGTTGAATGTAATTTTTTAAATAATTTTTTGGATTTAGTTGTAAAATCACTAACAGCCTTATAGATTGGGTGACTTCTATTATTAGAGAAGTATTTGGAGAGATAGTGTTTTGGTAATTCTAAGATATCTCCTATAAAGTGTGTTTCCATTCTATCTCTAAAAAAATCACTATGGTTGCGATAAAAAATACCTTTTAATCGTTCTTGCTCTCCCAATTTGATTAATCGTTTTTTCTGAACGACTACATTTTCCACAAAGGAAATGAGTGAACGAAGTTCTTCCAGTCGTTTACTAATAAATCGTTCGGAAGTTTTAAGGACTAGACTGACTTGGTTATCAAGTGTATAAGGCAAAATAATGTGTAGGAAATAATGCCCGTATTTAAATCTTTCTACATCTGCTCGTAAAATGAGGTATAATAAAATTTCTTTTTGATGTCTAGTATTTCCTTTGGCCATTTTTTTTGCAAAATCTCTAAAATAAACTTGTTTTTGTTGTTGTTCTACTCTTGTTTCATAGGGTTGTTCCAAAACATTAACTAGGGCTTGTAAATCTTCGGTGGAAAGAGTCATCTGGTCTTCAATGTTTATTATTCGATAGTTTTCATAATCTTTTAAAGGAAAGCTATAAGGTTTGGGTGCATGCCATAATACGGCACCATTAATTTTGGCATTATCATTTGCTCTAGCAATCTCTAGTTCATTGATAAGCCCTATTAAGGCTTCTTTTTCTATTAAATCTGAAATTAATTGCAAGGCAAGGTATTCATCTTTATTGCTATTTGAGCCATGATTAAACGCATTAAAAGTATTGGGGTTTTGAATAAAATTAAGTGATTTTACCGTATTATTTCCCCTAATGTAAATGGAAGAAAAGTACATTTGGGTTTTTAAGACTTCTATAAAATGATTGCCTAAGGCCTCATTGGCGAACGCTAAATAACTTTCATTTTTTCGTTCTGTATCAGAAGGTGGATGAAGAATCGTATTTCTAATGCTTGCATTACTGATGACATCGTCATCTTTTATGGGCGAAGGGTCTTTTTCAAACCGTTCTTTTAATAATAGAGAAAAAGTAAAACCGATAAAAGTAAATATAGCGCCCCACATTAACACTCCAAAAGTTTTATCCCCTGAATAAATGACGGAGTCACTAGCTTCTGTTCGGAATAATAGAATAGCACTTACAATGCCACGGTAAGCAGTTGGAGCCACAATAATCCAAAAGACTCTAGCTTTTAAAGAGAATTGTTCTGCAATGGCTAACAAACTTAATATCCAAATAGGTGCACAAACTCCAGATAAGAAAGCTATCCCATATAGGAGCGATGAATAGCCCAAAAAGTCTGCTTTAAATAAGGAATCAAAGGACCAAATAATTAAAGGAATACAAAAGGTAAGAAATTGAAGGAACTGTAAAGTGGCTAAAGTGAGAATACGACTTCTAAAAAATCGATTCCCTTTTTTCCATAACCAGTTTAAATAAAAAATAAGGTAAGCACCTAAAAAGAATCCAAAGTAGCGAACAACAAAAAGTTTTGGTTTGATTTCAAGTTGCTTATTATTATTAACTAGTTCTTGTTTATTTTTTATGACTTGTAGCTGGTTCTTTTTTTCTAGACTGTCTTGATAAACTAATAACTCTTCAACCAAGTTAACTTCCTCATAGGTAAATCCTACCTTGGATGGTCCACTCATCTTTTCTATATTTTGTAGAAAAAAGACGGAATATTGGACACTTGTCGCTAAGAATAAGCTAATAATAACGATGCCAAGATAGTTAAGATTTTTAAATTTTAGCCAACCTTTTTTGCCTAAGACTTTAAGAAAAGAAATGGTTTCAAGAGGTAACGTATGATAAAAAGCATGAGTTAACTTCGCATCTCTAGGTAAAGATTTGAAAACCCAAAAAGAAAGGGTCAGGTAAATAAGCGTAAATATACCTATTGTATAAAAGTCGAACTTTATGAAAGATTGAAAAAATGCAATTAATCCTGCTCCCCCAAATCCTGCGCAACCAATAAATAAAGCACCTAAAGTACGTAAGTAAGGAGACAGAAATTCACAGCACCACAAAATCGAACCACCAATACCACAAGCCCAACCTGCTCCAAAAAAGAATTGCCCTAAATATAAGATTAGAGTAGTATCGCCTTTAATTAAATAAGTGCTTAAAAGAAGCATAACTCCGATAATAAAAGAGAGTAGAGATAACCTCAATAATATTTTTATGCTATTCCGTTTTTTTGAATACTTATTTCTATACCAATACAACCATACGGCACCTCCAATTGCGCCTACTAGACTACCAATAATTTGTATCCATTGACTATCGACTTTCTCCGCGGCATCGGAAAAACCATATAAACCAATTAAACGATAAGAACTTAGTTGGATGAAATACAAGATGGCTAAGACATTAATTCCCTTCCAAGACGCTTTATATTGACGGTTATTGGTTCGTACTTCCTTCCAAAAATTGAGTGATTTTAACATTGATTAGCGTGTTTTATCGGTTTAATTTGGGATAGTGCTTATCGATAAATTTATTTAAAATTGGGAAAGAGCAATTGAATTGAATGGTTTTATTGCTATTAAGTGTTAATAACCGACCTCTATTTAAACCTTTACTTCTCCATGGATGGGTGGTATTAATAATAATTTCAGGTATTCTATTTTTGCGATTTCTAATAGGAAGAAAATAAATAATAGCATCATCATAGAAATGATTATCCATGTCTCTACCATCCAAAATAAAAGTAGTTTTAGTTTCTTTCATGAAGTCAGTTAATTCTTTTTCATGAGCAACTATTTGAACTTCTTCTTGCTGTTCATCATTTTGGTTAAAGTAATAGAGTAGGGTTGTCGTTATGGCAATAATGTTTTTTCCTCTGACTCTGATAGTAGGTTTATTTTTTAAGTAGAAAGTAATTTCTTTTGAATTTTGATGAGCATAATCATCTAATCTATCATTATGATACCAACCATTTGAGGTATGCTCAAAATTTGTTGTGAATTCATTTATTTTGTCTGCAATTTTTGTCTCAAAGTCTTCATTTTTAATAAAAGACCAATCTTGAAAAAATTGATTTAAAAATAATATATCTTCTCCAATAATAGTTGCTAAATTATCTTCTGGAAATTGCGTCACTAGGATTAAGCCCATTCCTTTACGATTAATGGTTTTTTTTTGGGAAGGTGTTAATCTTTTAAAGACATTTATTAATAATTGACTAATAAAGGTCTCTTTATTTTTAGTATCAAGCGTCAGCGAAATATCAGAGATAATCAAGTCTAACTCGCCCTCAATTATAGCTTCATATAGGTTGTTTTCCATATCCGTAAAAGACTCTATATATCTATTTCTTTTATGGGCTTTTAGATCTGAAAATTCAACATCTAAAATATAATTAAAGTCTTCCCAAATGTTCTTGCGGTCTTCAATTAAAAGATAATGAATGATTTCTTTCATAGATAGAGGTTTTTTTATGTTTTAAATAAATGGTTTGCGATGGTCAGGAAAATGTATTTGAAGATAATTATTTCTTTTTAAAAAACGAAATGATATATAATAAATATATTTATGTAAATGATATTTTTAATGTGATTAAATAAAATGTAAATAATTGATTATTAGTTATTTGTGTTATTTTTTTACTGAATTAGAAGGTGAATGATTGAGAAAAATGGAATATTTATACCCGCTATTTTTTCAGTCATCCACTAACAAAGCAATCGTAGCATCACTTGTCACATTGGTGATAGTCCTACACATATCAAGCGGTCGGTCGATGGCTAAAATCAAACTTAAACCGACTTCTGGAATTTGGGCTTGCCCTAAAATAATGGTTAGCATAATTATCCCTGCACCTGGTACAGCTGCCGACCCAACAGAAGCCAAAGTAGCCGTTAGTACAATGCCAAGTTGTGTACCTAAAGTTAAATCCATATCAAAAGCTTGGGCAATAAATACGGCGGCAACCGCTTGATATAAACTCGTTCCATCCATGTTAATCGTCATGCCCAAAGGCAAAACAAAACTACTAACTTCCTGACCAACTCCTAAGTTATTTTCTACACATTCCATTGTAACAGGTAAAGTTGCTGCACTGGAACTAGTAGAAAAAGCCAATAGTTGGGCAGGGGCGATGCTTTTAAGAAAATGTCTGTAATTTTGCTTTTTCCAAAGCCAAAGAACCAAGGGATAAACCCCAAATGTTAGTAGCCCCAATCCTAATAGAACAGTACCACCATAGCCAATCAAAGCCATAAAAATAGCAGCACTTGGCGATTCTATGATTAATGCTGATAACAAAGCAAAAACGCCATAAGGAGCAACTGCCATAATTAAATCTACGAGCTTTAAAATAACTTCATTGAGCCCATCAAAAAAAACAACTACTGGTTTAGATTTTTCAGGTGCAATCAGTACTAAACCAATTCCTATAAAAATGGCAAAGAAGAGTACTTGCAACATATTTTGATTGGAGGACATCGCATTAAATATATTTTCTGGCACAATATCAACGAATGCCTGTAACGGTCCTTGCCTTTCTGGAGTATCGATACTGGGTACATAATTTTTTAAGAAAGCTTGACGGGTTGTTTTATCAATTAATTTTCCTGGTTGCAAGAAATTAACCAGCAACAAACCAAGGGTGACAGCAACAGTAGTTGAAGCCAGATATAAACCGACCGTTTTGCTTCCTAAAGTGGATAATTTTGATAAATCTTTTAAATCTGTTATTCCTTTGATTAAGGAAGTAATGACCAAGGGAATAGCAATAACTTTTAAAAGATTAATGAAAATAGTTCCAAAAGGCTTAATCCAATCAGTAATGAAATGTTGGAAATTTAATTGAATGGTAATAATACCAAAAAATACACCTAAGAACATCCCTATAAGGATTCGCCAATGTAGTGCAATTTTTTTCATTTTATATAAAATTTAGCGCAAGAGCATACTTGTTGATTCAAAGATAGTGCAGGAAGATGTTCTATAATTAGTTATGGCGAATTTTAGACAAGTATGGCGAATCCTGTTATCTTTTCTTTTGGGCTTCTCCTCAACTATCTTTCCTGACCTTTGGCGAACACCTCCTTTCAAAAAATAGTATTTATATCCTAGATTTCTTCCATATCTCCCCGAATAACCCTAACTTTCCTTTTTAAAAATTGACCACCAAATAAAAAATATGCCTACTAACACCCACTTTAGAAATTGCAATCTTTGCGAAGCCATGTGTGGCTTAGAAATCAAGACCGAAAATACCGAAGTAGTTTCCATTCGAGGAGATAAAGAAGACCCCTTTAGTCGGGGACATATCTGCCCTAAAGCATTGGGTATGAAAGATATATACGACGACCCAGACCGATTAAAATTTCCCTTAAGAAAGACGGAAAATGGGTGGGAGCAAATAAGTTGGGAAGCCGCTTTTGATGAGGTGGCGGATAAATTAAAAGGCATTGGTCGGAAATATGGAGATAATGCGATTGGAGTGTATCAAGGTAACCCCTCTGTTCATAATTTAGGAACGACCTTATTTTCGCCCAATTTTGTTCGTTCCTTAAAAACAAAAAATCGTTTTTCTGCCACTTCGGTGGACCAATTGCCACACCATTTAGCGGCGATGGAAATGTTTGGGCATCCAGCTTTGATGCCTGTTCCAGACATTGATAGAACAGACTTTTGGTTGATTTTAGG
>CAYMSC010000286.1:0-8253 GCA_964392805.1 uncultured Saprospiraceae bacterium | reverse complement strand
TCAGAGGTCAGACGGTATAGAAAGTAACTAAAAAAAGTTAGTCGATTTTTAAATGTATTTTTTAAATGGGTTGAAAACCTATATTTAAAAAAGATTGAATTAAAAATCCAAAAGACTAAGTTATTTTTAGTTCATATAAATGTGAAAAATTCAATACTATAATTATATATAGATGAAAAATCAAAAGCAGAATGTATGGGTTGGAACGGAAACGTTGAAAAATGACCCAGCTTTTTTAGCCTTAGCAGAAAAGGAATTTGTAGATGATGTGAAAGATATGCAAGCGGTAGATAATTCTTTGGAAGCTAATCGTCGTGATTTTCTTAAAGTATTAGGGTTCAGTTTAGGTGCAGCTACAGTAGCAGCAGCTTGTGATACGCCAGTAAGAAGAGCGATTCCTTATGTAACGAAGCCTGATGCAATTGTACCGGGGGTAGCTACTTATTATGCTTCTACTTTTGTGGAAGGTGGTGATTCTTGCCCTGTCTTAGTGAAAACTAGAGAAGGTCGACCAATTAAGATTGAAGGGAACTCTTTATCAAGCATCTCTGGTGGTGGAACAAGTGCAAGAGCGCAGGCTAGTGTCTTAGGCTTATATGATGTAGCTCGTTTGAAAGGCCCTAAAGTAGCATCTGGAGAGAAAGCATTTGATGCGATTAGCTGGGTGGATTTGGATAAAGCAGTGAGTGGAAAATTAGCTAGTAGCAATAATATACGTATTGTAACTAATACCATTTTAAGTCCAAGTACGAAGAGAGCGATAGCAGCATTGCAAGCTAAATATCCAAGTGCTCAAGTAGTAACTTATGACCCAGTTTCTAGTTCTGCTATTTTGCAGGCGAACGAAGCAACTTTTGGTTTAAAAACTATTCCTAATTATAAATTCAAAGAAGCGGACGTAATTGTTAGTTTAAACGCTGATTTCTTAGGAACGTGGATCTCTCCAACCGAATATGCGAAGGATTACGCATCGAATAGAAAATTAAAGAGCATTAAGAATGCGACGATGAACCGTCACTACCAAGTGGAAGGACATATGTCAATGACGGGTTCTAATGCAGATCATAGAATTATCATCAAACCTTCTGAGTTAGGGGCGGCAATTGCTACCTTATATAATGAAGTTGCAGCTTTGACTGGTGGTTCAAGGGTTAGTGCGCCTGCTTTAAATGATAAAGCAAAAGCAGCCTTAAAAGTAGCAGCGAAAGATTTAGCAGCACACAGCGGTCATTCTTTAGTAGTGTCTGGCTCTAATAATAAAGGAGAGCAAATATTAGTCAATGGGATTAATAGTTTACTAGGCAGTTACGGTAAGACGATTGACTTTGGTAATGCTTCTAATCAAAGACAAGGAATTGATGCAGACGTTCAAGCATTAGTAAAAGATATGAATGCGGGTAGGGTAGATGCATTAATCGTATTGGGTGCAAATCCAGCTTTCGATTTACCAAATGCAGCTCAGTTCGTAGAAGGTGCAGCGAAAGTAGGTTTAAAAGTATCTACTGCTGGATTGATGAACGAAACTTCTGCTTTATGTAATTATATCGCTCCTGCAAGTCACTATTTAGAGTCTTGGGGAGATGTAGAAGCAAAGAGTGGTCACTATAGTTTAATTCAACCTACTATTCACCCTTTGTTTGATACAAGAGAGGATGGTTTATCTTTATTAAGCTGGGCAGGAAGTGCGAATTTAAAATCAGACCAACCTTATTACGAATTTGTAAAGCAAACTTGGAACGGCTTATTTGCTCAGCAAACTAGCTTTGGTTCTTTCCAATCTTTTTGGGATGATGCTTTACACAATGGCGTTTTTGAAGCACCTCGTGCAACTTCAGCAGGTGCTGCGAATATTAATGTAGGCGGTATCCAAGTAAGCCAACCATTAAATGCTGAATTAGAAATTTCTTTCTTCGAGACGGTGAATATGGGCGCAGGTCAATACGCAACGAATCCTTGGTTGATGGAAATGCCTGACCCGATTACTAGAACAGTATGGGGTAATTACTTAGCCGTTCCAGTTAAATGGGAGGCGCCAAGAAAGTTTGTTGCTTTCAAAGATTTAAACGAAGAAGAATATAGAGGTAAGGCGGATAAAGTGGATATTGATATAAATGGGATTAGCCAAACAGCAACTGCTGTTCGTCAATTTGGACAGAAAGAAGGAACGGTTGCAACAGCTTTAGGCTATGGTAGAAGTGTAGTTGGAGAAACTGGAAAAAATACAGGAAATAATGTTTTCCCTTGGTTGACAATAGATGCCGATGGAAACACACAATATTATGCAGCAGTAAACAGCATTTCTGAAAGTGTAGAAGTAGATGAGTTATTTGCTTGTGTTCAGTATCATCACACTATGGGTGTGAAAGGATTGGATTCAGACGGAAAGACCATCAATGTGGATGAAGCAGCGACTGTTGATGATAATATTTTAGCAAGAGCTTTAGGCGTAACGGGTTTCCAAGGTGCTTTAACAGACCGTTCTGTTATTAGACAAGGAAACTTAAATGAATTAGAGCAATTTGCTACGGACTTAGTACACGAAAGAGAGCATCACCAAAAATTAAACTCTTACGGTCTATATCCTGATAGAGAAGATGTTTATGGCAATGGTCACCACTGGGGAATGTACGTTGATTTGAATGGGTGTATTGGATGTGGCGCTTGTCAAGTAGCGTGTATTGCTGAGAATAACGTACCAGTTGTTGGTAAAGTGGAAGTTGCAAGACACCACGAAATGACTTGGATGAGAATTGATAGATACTACTACGGAGATTACGAAAATCCAAATGTAGTGTATCAACCAATGATGTGTCAGCACTGTGATAATGCACCCTGTGAGAATGTTTGTCCTGTAGCGGCAACCAACCACAGTGCAGAGGGCTTGAATCAAATGGCTTATAACAGATGTATTGGTACAAGATATTGTGCGAATAACTGTCCTTATAAAGTAAGACGTTTCAACTGGTTAGATTATACAACAGCGGATTTATTCCCATCTAACGAATACACTATCAACGGTGAAGAAACCCCTTACGGAGCAGATAACTTAACTCGAATGGTCTTGAACCCAGATGTAACGGTTCGTTCAAGAGGAGTTATCGAGAAATGTTCTTTCTGTGTACAAAGAATTCAAGAAGGTAAGTTAACTGCGAAGCGGGAGAATAGAAAGTTAAGAGATTCTGATGTACGTTCAGCTTGTCAAACAGCTTGTCCTACAGGTGCAATTACTTTTGGAGATATGAATAATCCAGAAGCACCAATTTCTCAAAAAATGAAATCTGCTTTAGCTTATAAAGTATTAGAAGAAATCAACGTATTGTCTTCAGTACATTATTCCGCTAAGATTACGAATAAAAATAGCGAGTTGGCTTAGTTGATTGATTAATAATTATTAATTATTGTCAAACAACACAATTCAATAGAAAATAGATAAGGATATTTACGAAAGTAAATATTTGATTAAGGAACGATGGCTTTTTAGTAAGCCGATAAAGTTGAGGCGTTATTCCTCGAATAATTAATCAACCAATAATCAATCAACTAACTAATTATGAGTGCAGTTGTATCTCCAATCAGAGAGCCGTTAATTACGGGAAGCAAAAGTTACCATGACATTACCGAGGATATTTGTGCGCCAACGGAAGGCACGCCAAATCCAGCATGGGTTTTATGTTTAGCTATTTCCTTTTTAGGAGTGGCTTTATTTGGATTCTGTGTTTTTTGGACGGTTTATTTCGGTATCGGTACGTGGAACTTGAATAGAACAATCAACTGGAGTTGGGATATTACCAATTTCGTTTGGTGGATTGGTATCGGTCACGCAGGTACCTTGATTTCTGCGATTTTGCTTTTATTCCGTCAGAAATGGCGTACTGGAGTAAACAGAGCAGCGGAAGCGATGACCATTTTTGCCGTAGTCTGTGCAGGTCAGTTCCCATTAATACATATGGGACGTATCTGGTTAGCTTTCTTTATCTTCCCTTATCCAAATACAAGAGGACCATTATGGGTAAACTTTAACTCACCTTTATTATGGGATGTATTTGCAATTTCGACTTATTTCACCATTTCATTATTGTTCTGGTATACGGGTTTAGTGCCTGATTTAGCGACATTAAGAGACCGTTCTAAAGGATTAAGAAGAAAGATATATGGTTTCTTCTCTATGGGATGGACAGGTTCCGCAAAGCACTGGCAGAGATTTGAATCTTTATCTTTAATCTTAGCAGGTTTAGCGACACCATTGGTACTTTCTGTACACACGATTGTATCTTTTGATTTCGCCACTTCTGTAATTCCTGGATGGCACACCACGATTTTCCCTCCTTACTTCGTAGCAGGAGCGATTTTCTCAGGGTTTGCGATGGTATTGACATTAATGTTAATTATCCGAAAGGTTTATAAATTACAAGACTATATTACGATGGCGCATATTGAATCCATGAATAAGGTTATCTTATTAACTGGTTCAATTGTAGGTACAGCCTATTTAACAGAGTTATTCATCTCTTGGTACTCTGGTTATATCTATGAGCAGTTTGCTTTCTTCAACAGAGCATTAGGGCCTTATTGGTGGTCTTACTTTGGGATGATGTCTTGTAATGTATTAGCTCCACAAATCTTCTGGTTTAAGAAATGGAGAAGACATATCGGAATGACCTTCTTCATGTCTATCTTTATTAATATTGGAATGTGGTTTGAGCGATTTGTAATTATCGCTACGACTTTAGCAAGAGATTATATCCCTTCTAGTTGGAGTTACTACGTACCAACTTGGGTAGAGATTGGCATCTTCGCTGGTTCTATAGGCTTATTTTTCTTCTTGTTCTTAATCTTTAGTAGAGTAGCGCCCGTGATTGCAATTGCGGAAGTAAAGAGTATCTTGAAAACTTCTGGTGACCAATATGTTGGGAAGAATACGGTAGCGCATCACCACCACGAAGAAGAAGGAGCGCATTAATTATTAGTTGATAAATTATTGATTATTAATTATTGTCCCGATAGCTATCGGGATGCTCAGTAATTGATAATCATTTTGGCAATATAATTCTTTTCTTATTATTCTTTGTTAGTTGTCGTTTATTAAATCAACTAATAATCAATAATCAATAATCAAAAAATGAAAAGTCAAAATAAAGAAATTTTATACGGGTTGTACGACGATGATGAGGATTTATTAAAAGCAGTAAAAGCAGCTAATAAAGACCATTTGGAAATGTATGATGTATTTACTCCATTTCCAGTACACGGCTTGGACCCTTTGATGGGATTTTCTGAATCTCGTTTACACATTGCAGGTTTTGTTTTTGGTGCAATGGGTACTTTGACGGCCTTCTTATTTATGACTTGGGTATTTACTAGAGATTGGCCCATCATTTTTGGTGGTAAGCCATATTGGTCGGTACCTGCTTTTATTCCAATTACTTTTGAGTTAACCGTATTGTTCTCTGGTATTGGAATGGTGGTTTCTTACTATATCGTCAACGGATTAGGTTTCGGTGTAGAGAATCCAACTTTAGATGACCGTATTACAGATGATAAATTCTGTATAGCTTTCCAAACAAATGGGTATAGCGATGCGGAAATTGAAAATTTATCCAGCTTCTTTGCGAAGACAGGTGCATCAGAAGTAAGCTCTAAAGTTATATAGTTGAATACCTGTCTACCGACAGGTAGAATTATTGATTATTAATTACTGAGTATTGCTCTTGGTTAATAATCGTTTCTACAGATACAGAAATTTTTAAAGATATTGATTTTAGTGATGGCATTTTTAATAATTAATCAACTAATAATCAATAATCAATAATTATAAAAATGAATAAATCAAATAATATAGTTACCCTACTAGTTGCCTTGGTCTTCTTGGCGTCAGTTGTAGCTTGTAGTGGTCCAGATGGTAATGATCCGGGAACAGAGTACATGCCTGATATGGGACACTCGATTGCTTACGAAGCAAACCACTATGATTATTACTCAAAGAATACTTGGGGCTCAGAAGCTGATTATCATAAGATGGCTCAACCTCGGAAGCCTGTTCATGGTACGATTCCAAGAGGAGCAGCGGGTCAGGTAGCAGAAGCGGCGAATGATGTAGCCATTCCAGCGAATGGTAGTGTACCTTATTATTATGGAGATACAGAGGAAGAAAGAACAAGAGCAATGGCAAATATTCAAGTAAACCCTTTTCCTATTACAGAATCAGGTTTAGCTGTGGGTAAGAATTTATATAATATTAACTGTGGGATTTGTCATGGGGAAAAAGGTGATGGTAATGGTTGGTTAGTAGATGAGAAAAATCTAAATGCTAAATATCCTGCTCAACCAGCAATTTTTACAACTGATGAGTTTGTGAATGCTACGGAAGGAAGATATTACCATTCCATTATGTATGGTAAAAATGTAATGGGGGGCTATTCTGATAAATTATCTTATGAAGAAAGATGGCAAGTAATTCACTACATCCGTTCTTTACAAGCAAAAGATAGAAGTTTAGTTTATAACCAAGAAATAAATACATTGAATGCAGTCGGTGTTCCCGGTGGTGTTGCGCCTAAAGGTATGGGGAAATCTCATATGGCGAAAATCGAAGTACCGATGTTAGAAGGGCATGGACATGATGCGGACGGACACCATGAAGATGGAAGTCACAGCGGTGGACATAATGGACACTCTAGCGATGCGGGACATGATGACCATTCAGGGGCGGACCATAGCCATGACAATCATGGAGATGAAAAGCATGATGATCATCATTAAGATATAATCACAGGGATTAACCTGTTTCAAGAAAATATTAAACAGACATTTTAGTCTGCATAATTTAAGACAAACAAATTAAAGATAATGAATCAGTTTACTTTTGAAGGTAGTCAAAAAAGATTGTTTCTAGGAATGATAGGGGTAGGATTGGCTTGTATGGCTGCTACATTCTTATTTGATGATGATGCCTTGCACACAAGATTCTGGACTAACTTTTTACATAATACCGTCTTCTTTACGGGAATCGCTTTTGTGATTTTATTTTTCTATTGCGCCTCTACTTTAGCTTATGCTGGATGGTTTGTCAATTTTAAAAGAGTATTTGAAGCCTATTCACTGTACTTACCTGTTGGACTAGGATTTTTGCTGGTCATAATTGCGGGTATTTGGGGGCATTTCCATCATTTATACCACTGGACAGACACTTCTTTATTAGAAGTAGGCGGCCCTAACTATGATAAAGTAGTCGCTGGTAAATCTGGTTTCATTAATAAAAACTGGTATACTTTCGGAACCATAATCACGGTAGGAATTTGGTCTTTCTGTGCAATTAGATTGAGAAGTTTATCTGTTGATGAAGATAATAATCCAAATGCAGACCATTCTCAATATGTACAGTTCAAAAAAGTGGCAGCATTCTTCATGTTCTTTGGCGCATTTTCTAGTGCAGCAATGATTTGGCAGTGGATTATGTCTATTGATGTGCATTGGTATTCTACGATGTTTGCTTGGTATTCAACTGCTAGTTGGTTGGTAGCTGCTTTAGCACTGACAATTGCGACTTTGATTTACTTAAAAAGTAAAGGATATTATGTGAGTGTGGTACCTGACCACTTCCATGACTTAGGAAAATATATTTTTGGTTTTAGTATCTTCTGGACTTATTTATGGTTTGACCAATTCATGCTGATTTGGTATGCGAATAACGGAGAAGAAACAGTTTACTTCCAACATAGATTTGATCACTATTCTGTTTTATTCTATGCGAACCTAGCTATTAACTTTGTACTACCTTTCTTAATCTTAATGAGAAACTCTGTAAAGCGTAAGGCAGGTATTATGATGTTTGCAGCAATCATCTTATTCTTTGGACACTGGTTGGATTTCTTCTTAATGATTAAACCAGGTGCTTACCTTACTGCTCAAGAAGCATTAGCGCATGGTGCTGGTCATGGAGATGCGGCGCATGCTGCAGTTGAAACTGGCTTTGCACTAGGTAACCATTTTCCTGGCTTATTAGAAGTAGGGACTTTTATGGGATTTTTGGGATTGTTCTTATTCTTAGGATTTAGACAATTAGCAAAAGCTAGCTTAGAACCTAAAAATGACCCTTATTTGGGAGAAGCATTACACCACCACGTTATATAAACAGGATCGTAATATTTGCTTGAAAAAAATTATTTAGATAAAATCTAAATAAGAAATATAAAATTAATCTGACAATTCTATCCTTGACATTTAATAATTTTGTAAAGGAATTGAAAGAAGTAA
>CAYMSC010000285.1:0-8282 GCA_964392805.1 uncultured Saprospiraceae bacterium | reverse complement strand
GTTAAAATCACCCGACTGAAAAATTTTTAAAGCGAATTTCTTTTGATAGGAAATTCATGAATAAGCCATTGGTTTATTCACAAAAACCAATGTATGCTATCTATCCCACAATACTTATTAGAATCCAGTTTTTGCCTAGCCATTTTCTATGGATTCTATCATGTTTTCTTAAAAAAAGAGACCTTTTTTCAACTGAATCGAGGGTATTTATTGGCAACCCCAATAGCCGCATTGTCGATTCCTTTATTAAATATCTCTTTTCAAAAAGATGCGCCACCCGAAAGTTTAGAAGCCTTTTTTTATCCTGCCATTCAAAGTGCTAATAATTTAAATGAAGTCGTTTGGGAACAAATGCGCGCAACTTCTCCTGTCTTTTCACTCTCGATAGCCGATATTATTATGGCAGTTTATTTAATGGGGATTTTCCTAATGAGTTTTTCTTTATTAAAAAGCTTGTGGAATTTAGGTCGAATTATCCGAAGTGGGAAAAGGTCAAAAAACACAGATTTCACATTAATAGAAACCCAAAATAACTTTCCTGCCGCCTCCTTTTTTGGCTATATTTTTTGGAATCAAACAATTACCGACGAGCAAAAATTGATACTGGAACATGAAAAAGTACATATCCGCCAATGGCATAGTTTGGATGTGTTATTAATGGAAATTTGTGTGATTATTAAGTGGTTTAATCCCCTCATTTATTGGTTTAGAAATGCCTTAAAAGCGACGCATGAATACATTGCCGACCAATATGTCATTCAACAAAAATCTAATGTGGGGGATTATGCTACCTTATTGGTCAATCAACATAAACAACAGGTAGCGACTCCTTTAACGAATACCTTTTACTCCTTAACCAAAAAACGTTTACAAATGATGCTTCAACAACCTTCTCAGAAAGTATATGCAGCTAAATATTTATTGGTTTTTCCCTTGATTATTGGAATGATGGGCTTGTTTTCTTTTAATTTATTGGAGGATATTCCAACGGTTAGTGAAGGGATAACAGAAATGAATACAATTATAGAAGATATAACGAATAAGACGGTTTTTGAGATAGAACAACCTTTTTTAGCAGAAAATGGGGTAAAGGAACATATGGAAGTAATAAGCAAAGATGCAGCTAAAAAAATCTTGTATTGGGGAGAAATGGAATTGGAATTAAACAAACAAAATGGCCAACCAATACCAATTATTGAAGTGCCAATTAACCAATTTTTAGCTTCCTATCAGAAAGAACCGATTGCTGCTTTGAAAGTCGGGGATTTGTTAGAGGAAGTTTCTTTTTCCTTATATAGCTATGTTATTGGTGAATCGAATCTTACTCCTTGTGCTATTATTAGCAATACGAATAACCCTGCTATATTCAAAGAAAATGAATGTATTAAAACCTTTAAGGACAAATTAAAGGTAGGGACTTTAGTAAGTGGTGATCGTTTACAAATTGGAGAGGCTGGAGAACGTTATCAATTTCAAATTCGCTTGATTGACCCAAAATCAGAACGCCTTAATCCTAATGGAAATTTCACATTTAAATGGGGTACGATTGAATTTCCAATTGAGCATAGAAAAGATAATTTTAATACGGTTTTTCATGTTGAAACTGTTCTATTAAATGATTTGCAGGCTGCTCTAAACCAACCAATTACTATTTTAGATAATGGGAAAGAAGCTAAAGGTATTCAAGACATTTTTATAAATTTAGGAGAATTAATTCCTTCAAGTGCTACTAGTGGAACCTATCAACATTTTGAAGCAGATATACCGTCAAAAATTTTATTGGACGGTAATGGTAAAAGTATAACCAAACAAGTAGACGTTATAAAATTAATGGCCTTACTTGATGAAAAAACACATTTCTCCTATAATATTAATGGCTTTGATTTTTCTGGAATTATTAAGGTAGAGAATGGAGAATATCACTCACCTATTAATATCAAAAACAAACAACAAGACCTATTTAATTTCCAAGTCATCATCCCTGACGAAGCTAAAACCATCCTTAAAATAGATACCACTTTAGCAAAAAATAAGTCGATTGTAAAAATGTATCGGAATCCTCAAAAATATCAAATAATCCATATTCCTAATTTTAAAACAGCAACTAGGTCCATTGTAGGCAATCCAACAAATACTTACCCTGATGATAAAACACATAGAAAAATTCCTTCTCCTTTTTTCAAAACTAGTAAAGAAGCCATAGCAGATGATAAAATCCTTCGTTTGCCAGAATATGTACATTATCAAAAACGAGAATTAACCCTAAAATGGGGCGATTTAGCAGCTAATCCAGTTAGTAATAATTATGATTTGCGTTCCTTTTTAGAAAATTTTAAAACGGGATTAACACTAACGCATTTTGATAAAACACTAAATATTCAAAGACTAAGAGTCGTCATTGCCGAAAAAGACAAGGAATATAAAATTTTCGATGGACATTTACCAAATTTAAAAGATTTGCAGCAGGTATTGGGACAAGTATCTACTGAAACGAGTATTTATTTTGATAAACTGATGGTAGAAGTGGACGGTTATACTTATTATTTGCCACAGCAATTTTTGTTTAAGATTGGGAAGAATGCTATTAACATAGCTAATGCAGCTGTTGAAATTAATCCTACTCCTATTAAAAAACAAAACGAAGATTCCATAAAAATTGACTATGAAAACATATTGATTATGTCTTATAGTAACCGCTTAACCATTGGAAAAAAACAAATGAAAAATCCAGATGGAACTTTTAGATCCGCTTATTTACAAATGATGGATGATTATAAAATAACTAATAGTGAATATTTGGAAGGAGACGCTGCTATTGCAGAATTTGGAGAAGCGGGCAGAAGGACGGGGATGCGAACAAATAATTATGTAGCTAAAAAGAAAAGAAATAAAGAAACGGTAGATATTAGTAAAAAGCCGCTTTATATCTGTTATACTCATCCTATTTTTCCTATTTTGACACATAAATTGACGTATAAAGATTTGGATGGAGAGGATATTATTTCTACGGTTAGGCATCCTGCTAATTCTGAAAAAGCAAGGTATTTTGGAGAAGCTGGAAAAAATGGGGTCGTAGAAGTAAGATTTAAGCATTCCATGAAAGAATATCGAAAAAAAGAGCCTATTAAATTTAAAATTGAAGAAAGTAATCCTAATTGGAAAAAATCAACTTGGGTACAAAAAAACGCTGTTTATCTAATCAAAAATACACCGCTTTCGGAAGTGATTGCCACTTTATTGGAAAAACCTAAAAACCAATTGGATTTCCATGAACTTAAAAGAGATATTCCTTTACATATTTCGATTCATGGAGACTTAGCCGATTCGCAAGACAATCATTGGCTAATTAATGAAATTCAGAAAAAATTCCCGTTTGAATTAATAGAAAAACAAGCCAAAAGAAAAGTATTGGTATTGAAAAAAGGAAGTGCGACTTCTTTAGCAAATTACGAATATTTTACCACCTCTTTACCTAAAATAAAATCTTTCATTTTAGACAATCAAGAAAAAGATTTAAAAACGATTAGCCCAGGTTATTTTAAAGACTATCAAAAATTAGTTCGAGAAAATTTGGAATTACCTTTAATTGATGAAACTGGGCTTTTTGGGGATAGGGCAATTTGTTTAGGTGTAGACCCGACTTCTATCGCTTCCCTGCAAAAGACTTTAAAGGACAATTATGGATTAGAATTGATAGAAGAAGAACGCTTAATTCCTGTTTATGAACTTCGCTAGTAATAGAGTATATTAGGAATAGTTAAGGCTTCCAGGACTTGAAGATATTACGATTACCCATAGAATTAATTAAGTAAAAAGTAATCTCATTTTATTGGATCTAAATAGTGCCTTTAGGTACTTAACATGGGTAATTACAAGGAATATAGAGCCCTTTGGTAGTGCCGTAGGTACGTAACATGAGTTTGAAACCGATGTTACGTACCTACGGCACGATTAAATTTGGTCTATGTCTATAACCTTATTTACTACCCATGTTGAGTACCTAAAGGCACTTCCTGTTTAAGTTAAATTGCGCCATAAGCTGATTCAATAACTTCCATTTTTGGTTTTTATTCTGTGGGAAATCGTAAAAACTTGAAGTTCTCGAAGCTCTAGAGTATGCAAAATTATTTCTAGAGCTAAGAAATCTATTAATGCTACACTCCCAATTCCTTAATTGCCAACCAAGCCATCAACCCTATCCCCAATTCTAAAGCAGATTCATCCACATCAAAGGTATCCGTATGCACATTAGCAGTAATGCCTCTAGCTTTATTCCCTGTTCCCAAGCGATAAAAACATGCAGGAATTTCTTGGGAAAAATAGGCAAAGTCTTCTGCGGTCATTCGAATGGGTAAATCTATCACTTTGGAAGCGCCTAAAAATTCTTGGGCATTTCGTTTGGCACGTAAGGTTAATGCTTCATTATTGATTAAATAAGGGTAACCTTTTCTGACTTCTAATTCACATTTTCCACCCATTCCTTCCGCAATGGCTTCTGCCATTTTAATCATTTTTTGATGCGCTTCTTTTCGCCATTTTTCATCCATTGTTCGGAAAGTCCCTTCTAGTTTTACTTCCGAAGGAATAATATTGGTCGCACCACCTGTAGAATTAATTTTTCCAAAAGTTAATACAGTAGGGACAGTTGGATTGGCATTTCTGCTTACTATTTGTTGCAATGCAACTATAATATGGGAAGTAAGCAAAATCGGGTCTATACAGGTTTGTGGTAAAGCTCCATGTCCGCCTGCACCCGTCACGGTCATATATAATTCATCGGTGGATGCCATATACATACCCGGTCGAATACCGATAGTACCAGCTTCTAAAGGTGGATGAACATGTTGACCAAAAATACTGATAGGAGACGGGTTTTGTAAAACGCCTTCTTTTATCATAATGGAGGCACCACCTGGTAATTTCTCTTCTCCTGGTTGAAAAATCAATTTAATCGTTCCTTCAAATTGGTCTTTGATGTTATTCAAAATTTTAGCCGTCCCTAGCAAGGAGGCGGTATGTACATCATGTCCACAGGCGTGCATAACGCCTTCATTTTTGGATTTATAAGGTACTTTATTCGCTTCTGTGATAGGTAAAGCATCAATATCTCCTCTTAGGGCGATAATTTTTTTATTCGGATTTTTTCCTTTAATGAGTCCCACTACTCCATTCTCCGCAATACCATGTTCATAAGGAATGCCAAAAGATTTTAGTTTTTTGGCAATAAATTTCCCTGTTTCCACTTCTTCAAAAGACAATTCAGGATTCTGATGCAAATGCCTTCTGATGTTAATAATTTCTTCGTGGTATTCGCTGGCTAAGCTTTTTATTCTTTCCGCTAATTTCATTAATTATTTTTTTGAAAAGCAGTCCAACGCTGCTGAATATTTTCTCTTAAATTCATATAAAACAAGGAGTAATCTGACATATGCAAACTTCCGCCCGGCATAATCATATTTTTAAATGCCCAATTTTTAGGATTCGACACATATAAAATTCCGTCTGAACGAATCTGTGCGCTACATTCTTGTAGATAAGGTTTGGATAAGCCAGTGCAATTAAGTCCAATTTTTTCCTCTGATAAAAAACCAGCCCAATTTGCCTTTCCTTTGCTTTCTAATGTTAAGTGTACCGCTCCTTTATGTGCATCGACAGGAACAATATCATTCGTTGTTTTCCAATTTAACGGATTAACTCCAAATGGTGTTTTTTTGTTCCTTTTTACCCATTTTAATTGATTGGGTCCACCATAAACAATTTCTGCTTTGTCTAATATTTTAATCGGACCACCTGAATCTAAAAAAGTATCATAAGCTACCACACAATTAGTAGTTGTTGGAGATTCAGCTGGATGAATGGTTTTAAGGGTTTTACCAAATTTATCTTTTGGAAACCAAAAACCAATAGGATAAGCAGCTACCATTTTTTTAGCCAAGGCTGTTCCTTCTATTCTATCATCCAACAAGCGCATAATGTGTAAAGCACCTTGGCTATGTCCAGCTAGGAAAAAAGGCTTTCCCTTATTTTCATTTGCCATATAGGCATCAAAAGCACTCAGACAATCTTCATAAGCTAATGCTAAAGCACTTTTCCCATTTTTTCCAGCACCCAAAAAAGAATAAAAAGTAGCTTGTCGGTATTTTGGAGAGAAAATTCTACAACAACTATTAAAAACCGAGGCTTGTCCACTCATAATCATCTCCGCTATCAATTCAGTAGAACTAGCATGATTAATCGGTGCATTCCAGCCTAGTTTGCTAAAATTTAAAGTAGGAGCAATAAAAAATACATCTACTTCACCATTTTTCCACGCATCGGATGAAGATATGCCAATAGGCGTATAATGCGCCTTGGAAGTAATTGCTGGATGGGCGAACCAATTATCTAATACTTTATAATCTGGTTTATTAGGTAGTGGGTTATCGCCAAATTTGTGATTAGGTTGAATGCTTTTTTTAAGTTTATTCCAACCAGCAATTTGTGCCGCTGTCTTTTTTAATTTTTTTAATAAGGCCATCTAAGTTGTAATTTACTTTTTAGAAAGCCAAAATTACGGAAGTTTAAGGGAAAGCGTTGGGATGAAGTAAAGAAATTGAAAAAGGGATTCCGAAATTGCGAGAATACGTAGGCAATAATTTACGCAGCTTTAGAGTAAGTTCTCAATGAGTAAATTAATAAATGATAAAATGAGTAAATGTAACCCTAGCGCGAGCGTTTTTACCGAAAAACTAAGCGATTTGCCCATGATTTATTCATTCAATCATTTTCTCATCTACTCATTGAGAACTTAATTTGTCTATTATCATTTCAACAATGAAACAGAAACTCCATCTACAATTTATTCTTATTAATTATATTTAATAATTCTTCTCGATAATTTTTACCAATCGGCAAATGTTTAGGTTGGCCTTTTTCAGTAATTTCTACCATATTACCAACAATTGCATTTATTTTATTTACTCCTACGATGTAGGAACGGTGAATCCGCTTAAATTGTCCAGCAGGCAATTTACTTTCTAAACTTTTCATAGTTTGCAAGGTAATCACTCTGCTATTCTCCATTCTAATAATTACATAATCCTTTAGGCCCTCAATATATTTAATATCTTCGTAATTGACCTTAACCAGTTTTTTGTCTGCTTTCACAAAAAAGAAGTCACTCCCATCCTTAGGCGTCTCTGCCACCGTATTTCCACTCTTTAAACTAATTTGGTCAATAGCTTTATTACTGGCTTTAATAAATCTTTCTAATGAAATAGGTTTTAACAAATAATCTAGTGCATTTAATTCAAAACCTTCAACCGCATAATTTGGATAAGCCGTTGTAAAAATAACTAGAGGAGGATTTGACAAAGTTCTTAAAAAATCTATACCCGTTAATTGGGGCATTTGAATATCCAAAAACATCAAGTCAATCTTATGATTTCGTAGTGCATCATTTGCCTCTAAAGCATTACTACATTTTTGTACTAAATTTAGGTCTGGCAACTTTTGAATATGCGTTTCTAAGACATCTTGCGCTAAAGGTTCATCATCAACAATGATTACATTTATCATACTGGTTAATTTCTATTTTTTGTGAATGAAATAATGGGTTATGAAATAATTTAATTTTTCTAAATTTACCTAATTCTAGCCAAATTACTCCTATTATCTATAATTTCGTGCAGTTTACTAGCAAAATTCAACATTGTAAAGATTAATTTTTTTTGGGAAAATTTCATTTTTTTAAGAAAAAGCATGTAAAAAATCCGACAAAACAAGGAAAATCAGCCTTTTTTTAAAAAAATGGACAAATAAAAATTAAAATCTATATGTAAAACAAATATTGTTTTTATATTAGCAGCATAGAAGATATATATAAAATTATATTTCAACAATTTAGTACTTGACAAAACAAATATAATATATATAATGTATCTTCTATTTAAGTAAAACGACTTAGCAGAATTAAAAACCTATATAAAATTTTTGGCATGAATACCTTCTTCCTCAAAATTGGATGTACCTTTTTATTTGGGTTCATTTTCTTTTTATCCTTCCAAACAGAAACTGCTAATCAGCAGCAACTTTCAAGCCATCAACAAGAAGAATTATTACAGCAAGACGCAGTTGTCATTTCTGCTGATGCTATTTATGGTTCTGTAGTTGACTATGAGACAGAAAATGACTTGCAGAATCATTTTTCAAACAAATAACCTAGAACTAAATCCAACAAACAACACTTTCGAGTAAAACGTTAAGCAGGTTAGCTAACCTGCTTTTTTTATGTCCTTTACTAA
>CAYMSC010000284.1:0-8298 GCA_964392805.1 uncultured Saprospiraceae bacterium | reverse complement strand
AATTTTGCTTTTGGAAATAATTCTCTGGCTTTTTTAGCTTGGTTAGCGTCAATGTCACAAAGGGCAACGACATTATTTGCCCCATTATTCCAAGCATTTCTAATATCCCCAAATCCTTTTCCTCCTGCTCCTATAGCTGCAATATTTAGCTTATCGCTTGGCGCAATATAGCCCTTCCCTCCAATGGCACATCGAGGTAAAATGAAAAAACTACCGCCTATTAAGGCACTGGATTTCAGGAATTTTCTTCTGGTTGTATTCGTTTGTTCTTTATTTTTCATGCTAGTAAGGTTTTAAATGAGTTGGTAAGGTAGGGAAAATCTTGGGGAATTTGAAAAGGATTGTTAAATCAAGGCTTTACGGTCTCCAGTTCTGTTGACAGTTAGTCATATGAGTAAAAAGAGAGTGCGGGATTTGATGGCTTTTTTAGTTAGTTTGAAGGAGGAGAAGAATAAATTTTTTGGTAATAAATGGTTATTATCGTTTAAACAATTAGGATAGCTCGCTGAATCTACCTATTTTTACCTACATTCAGCGAGCTATCCTAAAAATATGAAAAATAAATTTATTGGAAGAGAGAAAGAACAAGCCCTTTTAAAAGATGCTATATCATCGGGTGAGTCTGAAATGATAGCTGTAATTGGTCGTAGAAGAGTAGGAAAAACCTTTTTGATTCGTTCTGTTTACCATGATAACATTGATATTGAGTTTACAGGAGTACAAAATGCTACCCGTAAAGAGCAATTAGCCTCTTTTCATTTTTTATTACAGAGATATGCTGGCACTACCCTAGCATTACCTATCCCTAAAAATTGGTTATCTGCCTTTCACCATTTAATAACTGTTTTGGAAGCTAAAAAAACACATAAGAAACAAATCTTATTTTTTGATGAATTGCCTTGGTTAGCGACTAAAAAATCTGGTTTTTTAAAAGCATTAGGTTTTTTTTGGAATAATTGGGCTTCTAAAAATAATATCATTGTAGTGATTTGTGGGTCAGCAGCATCTTGGATGATTCAAAAAGTAGTCAAAGACAAAGGTGGGTTGCATAATAGAATAACTAGAAGAATCAATTTGAAGCCCTTTACGCTTGGAGAAACAGAAGCCTTTTTAAAAAGTAAAAATTTAAAACTCAATCGGTATCATACGCTACTTCTATTTATGATAATGGGCGGCATTCCCCATTATTTAAAAGAAGTAAGAACTGGTAAAAGTGCTATTCAAAATATTGATGCAATTTGTTTTTCGGAAAATGGTTTATTATTCGATGAATTCACAAACTTATACCCCGCCTTATTTGAACATTCCGATAACCATATTGCTATTATTAGAGCATTGGCTACCAAGTGGAAAGGTTTGACTCGAACAGAGATTATCAAACTAACGAAGTTAGCCGACGGAGGCGGACTTACAAAAGTGCTAAATGAACTAAAACATTCTGGTTTTATTGCTGATTATTACCCTTTCGGCAAAAAATACAAGGATAAACTCTATCGACTTACAGATGAATATTCTTTATTTTATATCAATTTTATTGAAAAAAGGAAAAGAAATATTGACCGTCAATGGAAGGCTTTAAGTCAAACTTCCACTTTTACTGCTTGGAGCGGTTACGCTTTTGAGAGTATTTGCTTAAAGCACATTCAACAGATAAAAAAAGCGTTAGAAATTGGTGGAATTTATACAGAAGCGTCTAGTTTTCTTTCCAAAGGAAACAATAACCAGTCAGGTATTCAAATTGATTTATTGATTGACCGAAACGACCAAGTTATCAACTTATGTGAAATGAAATTTCAACGAACTCCTTTTACGATCTCTAAATCTTATGCCGCACAATTAAGGAATAAACTAATGGTCTTTTCAGAAGTTAGCAAAACCCAAAAACAAATTTTTCTAACGATGATAAGCACTTTTGGAACCGCCGATAATGAATATAGTCAGGAATTAGTAGATAATGACTTAACTATGGATGTTTTGTTTGATTGAAAATCATACCCCGATGTCTCAAATTTGCACGACGCGATATTCCAAGTTTTCAACTTGGAATCAATATCTTTCATCATTTTATGATGTCTAGTTTATCAAAAAACAAAAGCTAGACAAGATAAAATCTTAAAAGATATGGAGAGTTACTTCTTCACGAGGAAAAAGATTATAGGCTTGTTAGGGCAATAGATAGTAGGAAGTCTAATAAGATATATTTCATGATTTTTCCAAAATCAGCTACTGAGTATGAAGAGTTTCAAGAATGTCAGGTTTACTACCACAATCTTCTCAAAAATAAGTTGGAATCCTTTTTTGGAAATAATAGCATAGCATTTGATAAATTACCTTTTCAAACACAGTACTATCTAGAAAATCAGTATATCCAAAGCATTGACCAAGTGGATTCTTTAGAAATTATAAATAATATAGGCGATGACTTAAAAGAACCAGAAAAAACTTTTCTGCACCAATTGTTGAAACATTATGGCATATCCAAATTTAGTTTTTACAATCAGGGAAGGACAATTAGCAAGTACGAAAAGAAAGTAATAGACGAGAAGGAAGTTTGGTCAATTGAAGAAATTGTGCCGTGGTCAGAAGTAAAATTGGATTTACAGCAAAATTATTTAGTTTTAAACAGATTTTTGAATAAAGATGCTGGTTCTATGGCATATTTTAACGAGAAAGATAAATTATGGTATCCGAGTGATAAAATCGAAAGTAAGAAAAAGGTGGATTTTTATACTCAATTGAAAAAGGACTATAATTTTTTTCATTACCGTACACTTTTTACTGAATCACGCACTTCGCTACGCTTCGTGCGAATAAGAGGGCTTTTGGGGTGAACAAATCTTGATTTTTCGATAAAAAATCAAGATTTGTTCACCCCAAACCCCTTGTTTTAGCTACCTTAGGTGGCGTTTTCAAAAAGTGTACGGTAGAGAATAATTTTTTAAAAACAGGTGATTTTTTTAGTATTCAAGGTATAAATCTACCTAATTTTCTTACTATAAAAAAGCATCGGACTCAGAAGGAAATTACTTCTGGGTTGATTCACAGATATAATAAAAATAAATTAAAAGAAGATATTATCCCACTTCACGATTTTGTCAAAGATTACACGGGAGGAAAATCATTAAAAGATGAAGACTTAATTTATGCATATTTAATAGGTTCGCAAAGTACTAAAAATTGGTTCAAGTTTTGTGAAGATTATAAAATTAAACTCTCCCCTGAATATCAAAGGATATTATTGGAAATAGGTATAAAGCGTATCGTGAAAAATTGTTTGTTAGATAGCAATTATGGTTTTCCTATAAAAACAAAATCAGGTATAACTGAAAAAGAATTTTACACGATTTATGTTAGAAGTCCAAAAGGGCAAAATACTAAAATCGTAGCCGTAAAATTCTTATTTAGTAACGAATTACATTTGTTAAGTATCTGGTACTATCTACCATTTTGCGATTGGTATTTTGTCGCAATAGACTTCCTTTTCGATTATGATATTTATTAAACGCTTTTGCATAGCCTCCTAAAAAATTATGGAATTGTCTGTGAACGATATAATGATTCAGTTCTTCTTTAGAAAGATTTTCTGGAATTTTTAAATTATTAGCCTTTCTTTTTTTCTCTGTTAAGAAATCCCGTAGCGTTTTTTCAGACCTGACTTTTATCAATAAATGGAAGTGATTAGGCATTAAACAATAAGCTAAAGTGGAAACAACTCCGTTTAGTTTTTCTGCATATTTTTTCAAAAAATAATTATAGTTTTCTTCATCGATAAACATATCTTCTGAGCCATTTGCATGGTTGAAAATATGATAGATACCTTCTGGTGTGTATATTGGCTGTTTTCTCATAGTTGTTTGTTTTAATGGTTGCAAGATAACTAAATCATGGTGATTTTAAAAATCACCATGATTTGGAATACTATTCTTGCCGCAACTCTATCATAACCTCCAATATCTGACTAGCCGCCTTAGAAATAACCGTCCCAGGTCCAAAAACTCCCACAACTCCAGCTTCAAATAAAAAGTCATAATCCTGCGGAGGAATTACCCCACCCGTAATCACAATAATATCTTCTCGTCCCAAATCCGCCAACGCTTTAATCGTCTGTGGAACTAGTGTTTTATGCCCTGCCGCCAAAGACGAAATACCCAAAATATGCACATCATTTTCGATGGCTTGTTGAGCTGCTTCTTGTGGAGTTTGGAATAATGGCCCTACATCCACATCAAAACCAATATCGGCAAAACTAGTCGCAATCACTTTGGCCCCTCTATCATGTCCATCTTGTCCTAATTTAGCGACCATAATCCGTGGTCGACGGCCTTCCAATTCTGCGAATTTGTTAGATAGTTCTCTAGCCTTTTGAAAATCTTCATTATTTGTTGCCATAGCACTTGAGTATGCACCTTGAACCGTTCGAGTCGTCGCTTTATAACGGCCAAAATGAGTTTCCATCGCATCAGAAATTTCGCCTAAAGTGGCTCGAACTCTCGCCGCTTCAATGGCAGCGGCTAATAAATTGCCTTTGCCACCAGCGACATTGGTTAAGTTTTTCAATGCCTTTTGAACGGCTGCTTCGTCTCGTTCTGCTTTTATCTTTTGGATACTTGCTACCTGCGAATTTCTAACAGCCGTATTATCTACTTCTAAAGTATCTAAAGTCTTTTGTTCATCGTCATTTTGAAAAATATTGACCCCGATAATTTTATCTACGCCGCTATCAATTCTAGCTTGTTTTTTAGCAGCAGCTTCTTCAATTCTTAGTTTGGGCAAACCATTTTCAATCGCTTTTGCCATGCCGCCCAAAGCTTCCACTTCTTCAATCAATGCCCATGCTTTTTCTGCTATTTCTTTGGTCAAATATTCTACATAATACGAACCGCCCCAAGGGTCTACTGCTTTGGTAATATCTGTTTCTTGTTGTAAATATTTTTGGGTATCTCTCGCAATTTTAGCGGAGAAATCAGTTGGTAAAGCAATCGCCTCATCCAAAGAATTGGTATGTAAAGATTGGGTTCCACCGAATACTGCTGCCATTGCCTCTATCGTCGTTCGAGCAATATTATTAAAAGGGTCTTGGGCGGTTAAACTCCAACCTGATGTTTGGCAATGCGTCCGCAAGGATAAAGATTTAGGATTGGTTGGATTAAATTGTCCGACAATTTTTGCCCACAACATTCTTGCCGCTCGCATCTTGGCAATTTCCATAAAATGATTCATCCCGATACCCCAGAAAAAAGACAATCTTGGGGCAAAATCATCAATTTTTAAACCTGCTTTAAGTCCAGTTCTAATATATTCCAAACCATCCGCTAACGTATACGCCAACTCAATATCTGCCGATGCACCTGCCTCGTGCATGTGATAGCCACTAATACTAATTGAGTTGAATTTTGGGATATTTTGAGAGGTGTATTCAAAAATATCTCCGATGATACGCATAGAAGGTTGCGGTGGATAAATATAGGTATTTCGCACCATGAATTCCTTCAAAATATCATTCTGAATCGTACCGCTTAATTTGGATTGGTCCACGCCTTGTTCTTCTGCCGCCACAATGTAAAATGCCATAATCGGAATCACCGCCCCATTCATCGTCATTGATACCGACATCTTATCTAAAGGAATTTGGTCAAACAAGATTTTCATATCCTCTACACTGTCAATCGCTACCCCTGCCATTCCTACATCTCCCATCACTCTCGGATGGTCTGAATCATAGCCTCTGTGTGTCGCTAAATCAAAAGCTACCGACAATCCTTTTTGACCTTGCGCTAAGTTTCTACGATAAAAAGCATTACTTTTTTCTGCGGTAGAAAATCCTGCGTATTGGCGAATCGTCCAAGGTCTGCCTGAGTACATGGAACTATAAGGGCCACGTAAATTAGGCGCCATTCCTGCGACAAAATTTAGATGCTCGAAATCTTTTATGGTCTCCGCATCAAAATGTGGGTTGATGGTAATGCCTTCGGGGCTTTCCCAAGTCTTGTCGTCCGTAGCTTGGACATTCTTGTCAGAGTCATTATTACGCTTGAACGGTATGTTTTTAAAATCTGGTTGTTTCATATTTTTTATATTAAAAAAGCTTCGTTCTATTCAAGATACTTCTGATTAGCTTCATAATATTCTGGTGGAGGTTCTATAGATTCTCCACAAATAAATTTATCGTAATAATATTCATTCGCTACCCCTATCCAAAAATAAGGCGAGCTTTTATCATTTATAATTGTTCTGCACAACCTCTTCAATTGTTCTCGGTCCCCGCTCGCTAAATCCAGAAAATACATTGCTATGTAACCCGCATCATTCTCATGAATAAGTTCCATAATGAATTGTACAATCTCTAACTCTTCTTCTTTATAATCTGAATGAATTCGCTTGACTATCTCTCGTGGTAAATTAGTTATTTTCATCTTACAATCGACTCTTCCGCCAATTAGACCCACCAACCTCAGCCACTTTCAATTGCTGCTGATTTTCCAAATATAATTTCAAGCCAATCTTAGCCGCCAATTCCGCCTCAGCGGCTTGCTCTACTAATATCTTATCCGCCGAATAATAGTTTTTCACAAAATGCGTATCAAATTTTCCAGAAGTAAAGGCCTCATGCTCACAAACAAATTTGCCGAAAGGCAAAGTCGTCTGAATACCCTCAATTTCATAGCCTTCAATGGCTTTTAACATCAACTGAATCGCTGCTTCCCTAGTTGCACCATAGGTTACTAACTTAGCAATCATCGGGTCATAATAAATGGGAATTTCTTGCCCTTCTTCGTAACCATCATCCAATCGAATGCCTTCCCCTTCTGGTCTTGTGTAAGTCTCTAAAGTACCGACACTTGGTAAGAAATTATTGAGTGGGTCTTCGGCATACACCCGCAATTCTAAGGCATGCCCATTTATCGCTAAATCCTTTTGTTTAAAGGCTAATTTTTCGCCTCTAGCCACTTTGATTTGTTGTTCGACTAAATCAATCCCCGTAATCAATTCTGATACAGGATGCTCTACTTGTAGTCGAGTATTCATTTCTAAAAAATAGAAATTTTTGCCGTTATCTAATAAAAATTCAACCGTTCCTGCCCCCACATAATCACAAGCTTTGGCTACTTTGACAGCTGCTTCGCCCATTGCCTTTCTAATCTTAGGTGTCAATACCGCTGACGGCGCTTCTTCGACTACCTTTTGGTGTCTTCGTTGCACACTACATTCTCGTTCAAATAAATGCACCACATTGCCATGCGTATCTGCCAAGACTTGAATTTCGATATGTCGAGGAGAAGTAACGTATTTTTCTATAAAAACCGAACCATCGCCAAAAGCAGAAGTTGCTTCACTAATCGCTCGTTCCATTTGTTCGGGTAACTCTTTTAAGTTTTCGACAACTCTCATTCCTTTTCCACCACCGCCCGCAGAAGCTTTAATTAAAACGGGAAAACCAACCTCTTTGGCAATTTTCTTTGCTAATTTTACATCTGTAATTGCTTCATCAATACCGGGCACCATTGGAATATCGTAATCCTTAACCGCTTCTTTGGCTGCCAATTTACTACCCATCACTCGAATGGCGTGTGGGCGAGGTCCAATAAAAGTAATACCTGCCTTTTCTACTTTTTCAGCGAATATGGCATTCTCACTTAGGAAACCATAACCTGGATGAATGCCGTCTGCACCTGTTTGTTTCGCCGCCTCAATAATTTTCTCCATTACCAAATACGATTGGTTAGATGGGGCAGGCCCTAAAAAAATAGCTTCATCGGCAAAGCGGGTATGTAAGGCGTGTCGGTCTGCTTCGGAATAAACGGCTACGGTTTTAATACCCATTTTTTTGGCGGTGCGCATCACTCTGATGGCAATTTCGCCTCTATTGGCTATAAGTATTTTTTTCATAGTTTGCTGAAACTCGATATTTTCAGTCTCCAGACTGGAAATGGGTATCTGGTCGTCTCCTGACGACCGTAAATGGTACTAATAACGGTCGTCTGGAGACGACCAGATAGAGGGTTCAAGTCTGGAGACTTAAACCATCGAAATTGTACTTTATTTTAAACTATAAACTTCCATAATACACTAATTATGCTAGCTGCTGAAATTCCTTCCAAGCTGCTTTTGCTAATTCGTTTGTCAAATTTTCAATGTAATAACTGCCCGCAGCAGGGTCTATAACTCTATCCATATAGCTTTCCAATTGCATTAGATGTTGAATATTTAAGGCAATTCGTTGGGCAAAGGGCGTACCTAAGCCGTCTTTTACTTCATCGGATGGATAAATATATAAGCGGTTTGCACCACCAATGACGG
>CAYMSC010000283.1:0-8357 GCA_964392805.1 uncultured Saprospiraceae bacterium | reverse complement strand
CCCCATGTTAATATATGTCGCACCTTTGGTGCTTGTGCGTAACATCAGTTATTAACTATTTATTTTTATAAGAAAACCCTATATTTATTGGTTCTTTGACAATTTTTGCATTAATCATAATTCGTAACTCAAGCATCTTGCTTGAGAAGCAATGATTTAGTGACAAATTACTGCTCAAGCTAGAAGCTTAAGCTACGCTTTGCAAAAATTGTCAAAGACCCTATTTATTTACTGTAAATTTTGCTTTATTCTTCTATAATCGCATCATCTATTAATGGATCTCCATCACCATCCAAATCGTCAAATCCATGAATGTCTCCTTCAAAATTATCTTTTTCAGTCGGTTTAGTTGATTCTTTCTGTTCTACAATTCTAATCGCTCCTTCTCCTTCATTTTTATAATCACCTTCCGCATAACGTTCTGCTTTAGCAAAAAAATCATCGGTTCCTTCTAGCGTACTTTTGTTTAAATCATCATATCCTACTTTATCAGATATTTCTCCTCCCGAATTTTTTACTTTACTTTCAATATCATCTGCCAATCCTTTGGCGCTATCTAAAATAGCATCTAAAGATTCTTCTGGATTATTTATCGCCTCCTTGGCTTTATCGGCTATACTTCCGCCCTTGTCCAGAATTGTTTCACCAATATTCTCTGAAAAATCTTTTGCCTTATCAGTAAAGCCTTCTGTCTTATTTAGAATAGTCCCGCCTATCGCAGTAGATGCTGTCTTAAATTTATCCGCCAAATCCTCCCCCTTATCCAAAATTTTACCGCCTACATTCTCCGCTAGACCTTCTGCTTTTTTCAAAGTATCACTCTCTAATATAGTCTTGCCAACTCCTTCCGCAGTATCCTTGGCTTTATGCACTAAACCCTCACCTGCATCTAAGATTTTTCCACCGACATTCTCTGCTAAATCTCCAGCCCCTTTTACCACATCACTATCTAAAACTTTTTTACCAACTCCTTCTGTAAAGTCAGCCGCTTTATTTAATGCCTCACTTTCTCTTAATCGTTCACTTACATTGCCAACTACGTCTTTAGCTTTGTCACCAATATTTCCTGCTACATTTTTAGCCTTACCTGCTAAATCTCCTGCAACATCCATGACATTATCGCCAATGCCACCTTTTGTTTTTCCAAACAAATCACTGCCTTTCTCAAACATATCTTTACCCGCTTCTTTTGTTGCATCGGCTGCTTTTTCGGCTGCTGATTTTGCTACTGATTCTGTCGTAAAAAATAAACGCTTTAAAGAATTTAAAAATCCCATCTATTATTTAGTTATTAATTATTAGTTATTAATGGTAAGTGGTAAGTGAGGTTGTGTAAAAAGTCCTATATTTTAAATTATTACCATATGTAATTTTTGCTTAATATTTTGATTGTTTAATGGCTAGATTGCTTGATTGTTGTTGTAGGACATTGACACACAACAATTTAACAATTAAACCATCAAACAGTCTTAACCATCATTTTTTATATTACATAGATAAGGCGAACGAAAAGTCAAAATCGTAATGTATAACTCATTGAAAAACTGACGGTCGATGTTTGAAGTTTTCAACTTCAAACCAATATTTCAAAAGTTTTTAACTTTTCTCAATCGTTTACATATTATAAAAACAACTTTTCGTTCACCCTAATTACATAGATAATTTTTTTAAAATTGAGGCTTTTACACAACCCCTCATCACTTACAACTATTTAAGCCATTTTATCTAAATCATCTTTGGCTTCTTTTGCTTTATCTGCAATATCATTGCCAACATCTTTTGCCTTATTCGCCATATCTTCCGCAGCACCTTTAACAGTCTCACTTGCATTAGCTGCCATATCTTTGGCTTTGTCCATTAATCCATCTGCATTAACCTTATCACCCAAGTTTGCTGCCATACCCTTGGCATCAGCCGCCATGCCTGCTGCCTTATCTGTTAAATCTCCTGCCATATCTTTGGCTTTGTCCATTAATCCATCTGCATTAATCTTATCGCCCAAATTTGCTGCCATGCCTGCTGCACCTGCAGCCATTGCACTTGCCTTCTCCGTCAAATCTCCTGTTGCACCTTTGACCGTCTCACCTACATTCGCAGCCATGCCTTTTGCTTTATCCATCAACTCGCCAGATTTGATGCTGTCCCCTAAATCTGCCGTTGCATCTTTTGCCGTCTCTAGCACATCGCCTGCTACATCCTTAGCCTTATTCATCATATCCCCTGCTTTGTCCATCATATCACTGTCTTTCACTTGCTCTACTGCATCCTCTGCCATGTCTTTGGCTTTGTCTAGTGCATCTCCGGCCTTATCCATCAATTCTCCGCCTATATCTTTTCCTGCATCAGCGGCTTTTTCGGCTGCTGATTTAGCAATTGATGTAGCACCAAATAATAATCGTTTCATGTCACTTAATAACCCCATAATTGTTTTAGTTTGTTGTTTACCAAAAAAAATTAGAATAAAGTTAGTTTACTTTCTCTATTCTTTATACGTTTCAATCTGAGAAACGTCACCAGCATGAAGATACTAAGTATGTTTTGATAAGCAAAATAATTTTCGACAAAAATCACTTTATACTTCGACAAACACCTGTATATCAATATTTTGGAATAAAAATATATAGATTTTTTATATAAAAACCACTCCAATTCCTAAAAAATAATTCAGCGTAAATTCGCTCATTTTCAATTAAAATAATCCATTTTATTTTTTTTTGTCAAAAATATTAAATATCGTTTTTGAATACCCTACTTTTGTCCTACCAAATCAAATAACCATTTATTTATCATTGGAAATTTTGAAAAAATAATTTACACTCCATGATTATCATAAATTGTTTCCATTAAAATTGACAACAATTATATGCTAGCTTGTAACTATTTTTTCATCAACATTAAGCTAATTTTAAATTTAAAGTAATAGAATTATGGCAGAAGTCATCCGAATGCCTCGAATGAGTGATACTATGGAAGAAGGTGTCATCGTAGGCTGGTTAAAAGAAGAAGGAGAAGAAATCGAATCTGGAGAAACGCTTGCAGAAGTGGAAACAGATAAAGCTACTATGGAGCTAGATAGTTTTAGTGATGGTGTATTATTACACATTGCAGTCAAAGAAGGTCCTGTTCCTATCAATGGTATAATTGCTGTTATTGGAGATGCCGGGGAAGATTGGAAAGCAGCTATTGCTGCCGCAGCTAGTGACGGAGATAGTGGAAGCGCAGATGCTCCAGCAGAAGCAGCTCCTGAGCATGTTGATGTTGCACCAGCTGCTGAAGTTGTTGTTCCTACCCAAACTGGCGACCGCATCAAAGCCTCTCCCCTTGCCAAAAGTATGGCAAAAGAAGCAGGTATCAACCTTGCTAATGTTACTGGTAGTGGAGATAATGGTAGAATCGTTAAACGTGATGTCGAAGCATTAATTGGTAGTGGAGTTAAAACAACACCTGCGCCTGTATCGGCACCAGCAGCAGCACCAACACCTAAGAAAGCCCCTACATCTACTGTTGAAGCATTTACTTTTGGTAATGGTGAAGCTAACTATGAAGATATTTCTATCAGTCAAATGCGTAAAGCAATTGCGAGAAATGTTGTGGGTAATAAATTTTCTGCACCGCATTTCTATTTGACTACCGAAATTGATATGGAAAACGCTATCGCTTCTCGTGTAAAAATGAATGAGATTGCGCCGACCAAAATATCTTTTAATGATTTGGCTGTCAAAGCAGCCGCAGTTGCGTTAAGACAACACCCTGCAATTAATGCCGCATGGTTAGAAGATAATAAAATCCGTTTCAATAAAGATATTAATATCGGTGTTGCCGTAGATACTGGTGACGGTTTATTGATTCCTGTTGTGAAACATGCAGATATGAAGTCCTTATCTCAGATTAACGTGGAAGTAAGAGCTTATGCTGGTCAGGCAAAAGAGAAAAAATTACAACCTAAAAACCAACAAGGCAGCACTTTTACGATTTCTAATTTAGGGATGTTCGGCATACACGAATTTACGGCAATTATCAATCGACCAAATGCTTGTATTTTAGCGGTTAGTGCAATTGTTGAAAAACCTGTCGTTAAAAATGGAGAATTAGCAGTCGGAAAACGAATGAAAGTTACCCTTTCTTGTGACCATAGAGTCGTTGACGGTGTGGCTGGTGCTAAATTCTTAAAAACATATAAAGAGATTTTGGAAGACCCAATTAGAATGTTGGTGTAAGAGCGGTATAGAGGTGTAAGGGTGTAGAGGTATTGGGTGTTTTCCTAAAATATAACTTTTTTAAGCCATCAGTTGTTTTATTTATAACTGATGGCTTTTTTTATGCTGAAATCTGAAATCATACATCAGCATTCATACATCATAAATCTATCACGATTAAATACTAGATGGATTTATGATGTATGATTTAAAATTTATGATGTATGATTTTCGGGCATGACCAATGTATGATTAAAGTTGTGTCATTTTTTTGAAAAGTCTATCTCTAATAGACGAGCATCTGATTAACTGGAAAATTTAACTTCAGTCTTCCAGCATCTAAAAAGAAAATTATAATGAGCAAAAAAACTTTAGTCTTAGGCGCTTCTTTAAAACCACATAGGTATTCTAATATTGCGACTAAACGCTTATTAAAACATGGGCATGAAGTAGTACCTATCGGTTTACGCAAAGGCGAAATTGAAGGGGTTTCTATATTGAAAGGTCAACCCGATATAGATGGGGTCGATACCGTCACGCTCTACTTAAATCCAAAACGACAGGTTGAACTTTACGATTATATCTTAGGACTTAAACCTAAGCGCATTATTTTTAATCCCGGTACGGAGAATATAGAATTGGTCGAGTTGGCAACTGCTCAAGGTATTGAAACAGAGATTGCTTGTACTTTGGTGATGTTGTCGGTGGGAAATTATTAGGTAAGCATTAGTTCTACAATAAAAAAGCGACTTAGAACACCTGTCCTAAGTCGCTTTTTTATTGTAAAGGTTATGGCTGTGATAATCTACCTTCTAATACCCCGTCTTATTTCCTTTAAATGTACCTATTCCTGCATCTGGTCCACTTGGGCGGCCCATTTCTGCATCTCCTGCCTTTGCTACACCAATCTCTACTCTTCTATTTATTGCACTATCATTATTAGGCACAATATTCTGAGACTCTCCTCCCCATTGTAAGATTAGTCGGTTTCTTGGAACATTATGGGTATTCACTAAATGGTCGATAGCCGCCGCTGCTCTGTTGTAAGACAACACATTATTATACTCTTCTGTAGCCTTTTGGTCCGTAAACCCTCTTACCACAAAATTCATTTGTGT
Organism: uncultured Saprospiraceae bacterium; assembly: GCA_964392805.1. Classification (GTDB taxonomy): domain Bacteria; phylum Bacteroidota; class Bacteroidia; order Chitinophagales; family Saprospiraceae; genus JAFMDF01. The sequence continues at coordinate 3,043 of CAYMSC010000283.1, read as the reverse complement.
ATTGTCTTTGATGACTTTTGCTATTTGGTGCAATTTCTCATATTCAGACCGAGTTACCGTATAACTATTACTTGCAAAATTGACGTTTGGTAAAAACCAATTCACAGCAGCATCTGTTTGGGTCAAATCATAATCCTTGATTTTTGCATCCACAATTTTATTTACATCTCCTTCTGAGATATAAGAAGGTGCTGGAATTTGTGCGACACCTTCTCCATTTACTGTATAGCCCGGTGCAGAGAAGGGTTCTTTATCTTTATAATCTGCCAATCCATCGCCGTCACTATCCAATGCCTTCCCTTTTGTGTCTACTCTTGCACCACTTGGGGTTGAGGTATCTTCATCCCACATATCTATAACACCATCTTTATCTTCATCGGTCAAATCAAACTTTGGACGTGCTTTTAATTCTGCAAGATCCTTTAAAATATCTTCAAACGGACTCGCCCAATATAATGGTTCCTTCACCCCTTCCCTTTGTCCAATATTAAAGTTTAATCGAACATTGGTATAATTGATAAAATCATTATCATTCCCTGCAAAACCATCCACTAAATCATTATCATTTCCAAAAGGACGAATACCCATCGTTTCAATGGCTACGTTAAATTTGTCACTAATCTTAAATGCAAATCCAACTCCTGCTTGGACACTCGCTTTAGTAAAATTATCTGGGTCGGCTACAATATTAGAAGTTACATCTGGAGAAATGCTATTTACTCCTCCTCCAAATAATGCATAAATATTCGTCTTTTTAGGACCATCATATCTTAGATTATTTAGCGTTATAATTCCATGAACGCCCAAAGATGCAACGGAAGTATTAAACTCCACTGTCTGTTCATCGTTCTCGCCATTTAAGCTCAAATAATTACCCTCTACTCTTACAGACCAAAGATAATCTAATGCCTTTCGATAGTGTATGCCGACTCCGAAACCGGGTCGATTATCTATATCTCCATAATTCGCTGCATAACCTACACTTAAGCCAAATTCTGCCGCATGCTTTGCTGGTGGAGCATAGCCTACTGTTACACTTTGTGCAGAAATAGTCCCTCCAAAAAAGCTAATTACTAATGCTAGTAAAAACGTATTCCTCAACATAATTAGATTTTACTTTAGATTGATAAAATTTACGATGGAAACCCCTAATCAATTGATTTAGTTAAAGTTATAATATATGTGCTATTATGCAGAATTTCCATTTAACGTTATTATTAAAAGTGCCAACTATTGTTGACATTACTGGTTATTTTTGATGTTTATTTTGATTGGAGTAAATTGTTCTAGTTACTATTATTCTTTTTGGATAAAGAAAATTTGGGAAGTATTCTTTTTATAGCAAAAAACAGTCCATTAGTTCTTAAAACTTAACTATTTTGCCAAATAAATACACAAATCTTAGCTTATTACTAAAAATGTCCAATATTTCGTTCGTTATTCAATCAATTTTTATTGGTCGAAATAAGTGGTATTATTAATAGGTGAAATATCTTAGTTTATATGAAAAAAATTGGCTTGATAACTTGTGATGAATTTGCCAAACTTTATTATGATGACCAATGTCTAGTTCAACCATTTGCCAAAGCAGGTATCGAGCTAGTTCCTGTCGTTTGGGATGTTCCTACTGATTTGAATCAATTTGATTTATTAATCTTCAGGTCTGCTTGGGATTATCATAAAAAGACCCTTGCTTTTGAAAATTGGTTGGACAAGTTGAAAACTATTCAAACGCCAATTTATAACCCCATTGCTATTATCGAACAGAATTATAATAAATACTATCTACAAGATTTACAAGAAAAAGGCTTTCCCGTTATTCCTACGCTATTTTTTGATGATGTTCAGACTTTGTCTTTGTCTCATATACTCGAAGAAAAAGGTTGGGAAAAGGCAGTCATTAAACCAGTCATTTCTATGTCTGCTTATCATACCTATCGCTTTGATAAAACTAATTATCACGATATTCAACAAAACTTGGTAAACTATTACGGACAGACCAGTGTCATGGTGCAAAAATTCGCCCCAGAAATTACCACCGAAGGAGAATGGTCAATTATCTTCTTTGATAAAAAATATTGCATCTCCGCCCTCAAAAAACCTAAGAAGGGAGATTTTCGAGTACAAAGTGAATTGGGCGGAACGATTACTTATCCAGAACCTCCTGCCCCTATTATTGAAGCTGCTAAATCTATTTTGGATTATTATAAAGAGGATGTGCTTTATGCTCGGATGGACGGCATCATCCATAAAGGGCATTTTCAATTAATGGAAGCGGAACTGATTGACCCAGAATTATATTTTCGGTCAGGAGAAAAAGTACAAAATGCTTTTTTGAAAGCTGTTAAGAAAAGATTATAATAAAAAAATAAACGCTAAGTGCTACGACAAAATAAACTAACATTTTTTACCACATAGGCACAATAGTTTTTTTCACATAGTGCATATAGTTTCACGAATCAGATAATTGTTTTTAGGGATTTCGCAAAAAATAACCTACGCAGCCTAGCTAGGAGGATTGGAACACATGAACAAACGCTGTTTGTGAACCGCTCGCGGATGGGAAGGCAATGGATTCAACGGCTTCTTTGCTTGATTTGCTCTAGGTCTCCGAAGTTTCGGAGCAGGCTGTGTTCTTTTTTTGCGTAGGTTATATTTTTCCTTTTCCCTTAGTTCTTAAATCTATGCTTATTAGGTATTTTTGACTATATGCCTATATAGTAAAAACGCTAAAAGTTGTTAACTTAAATTTGTCTGACTACTTATAGCCTAAAAAAAAACAAATGTTAAATTGGATAATATTACTTTGTTTGTTCTCTGTTGTGAGTATTATTTTTAAAATTATTGGTCAACGAAAATGTGTTTCGGAAGCGACTTTAAGAAGATTTATGGCGCAGCGACTTCGAACAGGGGAAAAAGACCACGTAATTGCCCATTTAGGTATCTGCGAAAAATGTCAACAAAAATTAGAAGAAATTTCTTTTGGTAAGAAAAAACAAAAGCACTGAAAAGAAATGAATAACAAATAATAAAATTCCTTGAG
>CAYMSC010000282.1:0-8369 GCA_964392805.1 uncultured Saprospiraceae bacterium | reverse complement strand
ATCTTATTTTTTTGGCAATTTATTTCTTTTGGCCCTGGGAATCTTCATATTTCTCAAATGCAGCATTTACCACAACAAGATGCGGTTTTACAAGCCTTAGCAGATAACAATATACCTGAAGGAGAATATTTTTTACCGCGTTTACCAGTGGATGCTAGTATGGAAGCACAAGAAGAACTAGGCAGAAAAGCAGAAGGAAAACCTTGGGCTAAAATTCAATATCATAATGCCTTTGCCAACACGATGGGGTCAAATTTAGCTAGAGGATTTATTATTGATTTTTTGGCAGCTTTTTTTCTCGTTTGGATTCTAGTAAGGATGAGAGATTTGGATATGAAAACAGCTATTATAACCTCCCTAATGGTTGGGGGAATTGGCTATTTGACGATTACCTACTTAGATACAGTCTGGTTTAAATCGACTTCTATTCCTGTTTTGATTGATACGGTAGTTCAGTGGAGTTTAGTTGGTGCTTGGTTAGGTTGGTGGCTGAATCGAGATTAATAAATAGAAAAGCCTTGAGAACCAGTCTCAAGGCTTTTCTTGTTCTACTTTTAGATTTAAAATTTTAGATTTTCAATTTCTTCTATCCAATCCAGCCCGTATTTCTTTGTATCGAGCTTTGTTTATTGGATAAAAGACAAGAAAAGCAATCGCGCCAATATAAAAAATAAATAGTAGCGGACCACCAATATATCCTAGTCCTTCAATGGCAGAAGCTGGCACATCTGCTAAATTAGTTTGTTCTGGAAACTGTATCCAGGCTAATAAAAAACCAGCGATTAAGGTACCTACACCAGTTGTCATTTTATGCGCAAAGGTCATACTAGAAAAAAATAAACCCTCCTGTCTATTTCCAGATTGCAACTCAAATTCATCGACTACATCTGCCATCATAGAAGCTCCTAGGCTAAAGGTGACCCATAAGGAAGCATAGGCAATGATTAGTGTTATTAAGTAAATTAATAAAAGCGTTTCTGAATTTGGTTTTGGAAATGCACCTAATAAACTTAAACTAAATGGACTAGTAAAGAAAATGCCTGCTAAAATAGTCCCCAAAATAGCTGCTGATTTTTTGTCCAATTTATCTCCTAAGTTTGGAGCAATGATCATTGCTAAGATTCCTCCAACCGCAGAGCTAATAGGTAATACAGCCATTTCTACAGTGGTGAATTCAAAAAAATAGATACTAAAATAGGGAGAAAGTATAACGCCAATTCCAATACCTACATATAGCACCATATTGAAAGAAACTAAACTTCTGAAAGAAGGCATTTTGAAGGCGGCTTTTACACTACTTAAAAGCTGACCAGTTGTTAATTGGTCTTGTTGTTCGGATATGACTGGTAAAGTCGGGATAACGTCTCTCGTCATCAAAGTACTGACAACTATAAAAAGAACAATTAAAATAGAACAAAGCAAAATGAAATTGGGATAATTAGCTCTATTTAATGCGCCATTCGGAAATGCTTCACTTGGCGTTAAAAAAAAGATATAGCCTATTATCATGACTACGGGTGAAAGGATAGCCGCAAACATTAATCGACTAGCAGTAATAGTGGTTCTTTCTTTATAATCTTTACTTAATTCTGCTCCAAGGGAAGTGTAGGGAACTACAAAAAAAGTCATTGATACTCTCACCAAAACAGCAAAAACGGTTAACCACCAGAATAGTCCCATTTGTGATAAGCCAGACGGTGGGGCGAATAAAATGTAGGTGAATAGACCAAAAGGAAGCGCAGAAGCCAACATAAACGGATGTCGACGACCCCAATTTTTAGATTTCCATTTATCAGAAAGAACCCCAACCATTGGGTCTGAAATAGCATCAAAACTAAGGGCAATAAGCGATGATAACCCTGCAAGTCTGGCATCAAGTCCTAGTATTTGGCTAAAATACAGCACCAAAAATAATTGAAATAATCCATCTTTGATACCTCTTGAGGCAAAACCTAAACCGTAGAAAGTTTTTGTTTTTAAACTGAGTTTTTGCATTTTGTTTTGTTCCTGTTAAATTAGATGATTCGTTTTGCTAACAGTTCGATTCCAATTTTTTATTTAAAAAGTAGGTCTTTTTGCAAATTTTGTTATCTTTATTATCTAATACTTAGAATAATACACTTTAGTATTCTTTCAAAGTTTCTAATTTCAGTCAGTTAAAAATAAAACAAAATGAGTAATAATCGAAACTTAGTCTTAGGTGCTTTCTTTATCGAAGGTACGGATAAATATTTTTTTGGCTTAAGAGATGCTAAAAATTATCAAATGGTCAAAGGGGGTAATATTCGTGGGCCTCATGGTAAACTGATTCAAGCAGACCCTTTTCCAAATGCCCAGAAATGTATTAACTGCGAAAATAAGGTAACTCCAACAGGTGCTCTTTTGGATGCGCCAATGGATGAATTGCCTAATACCTGCAGTGACTGTGGTGGAAAATGGGCACCCAAACCAACCGAAGAAGAATTGGCAGCAGCGGCTGCACTAAAAAAGACAGAAAAGAAAAGTGGTGGCTTTTTTAGTTTTCTAAAAAGATTATAGCAAACTTAACCCTTGGAGGGTTCCAAACCCTCCAAGGGTTTTCTAATACTATTCGGCTCGTCTTACACTAAAAACAGCTCTTCCATCCGCTAATAACTCTTCCGTTGCCTCATTAAAAGCTTTTAAATTGGTCACAATGCTACTATTGCCTGACCGAATCACTTCTCCTGTCACCATAATAGATTCGCTTTGATTAGGTTTTAGATAATCTACTCGAATATCCAAAGTTGCCAATTTATCATCTTTTGATTTCAATAAACTAGCAGCCGCCATACCACCAGCAGCATCTAAAGCTGTGGCAATAACTCCTCCATGCCAATTTCCTGACCGAACATCTCCAATTAATTCTGGTCTTAAAGGAAATCGCATCTTTACATACCCTTTTTTTAGTTCAAGGACCTTTAAGCCTAAAAACTTATGAAAAGGAATGTTTTCCTCATAAAATTTTATAAAAAAAGCGGTTCTATCTTTATTTTTTTTATCCAATTTTCTTTTTTTAATAATAGGATACCAAACAGTTCTGATATTTATCGGAAAGCACTACAGAAAATGACCTAGAGCAAGTTTCAAAAGTACGACCTACAAAAAAATGCTTCCCATCCGCTTCGCGATTCACTTCACAAAACAGTCCTATAGGACTGTTTTGCTCGCTCATCCTGTCAAAGTTTTACGACAACTCTACCGGCAATTTCTCCTTTTAAAATACTCGCAATTTTATCACTCAATCCACTTAAATTCACCTCATCTACTAAATCTTCTGGATAATCTACTTTCCAATCACTAGCAAAATTATCCCAAATTACCTTTCTCAAATTAATATCACACTCTACCGAATCAATCCCTATTAATCTTACTCCTTTTAAAATAAAAGGAAAAACAGAAGTATTTAAAGCAGGAGAATTAACCAATCCACAACAAGTGGCAACTCCATTGTATTGCAAACTTTTCAAAATGGTCGCTAACATATTTCCTCCAACGGTATCAATTGCCCCGGCATATAAGGGTTTTAAAATTGGTCTTCTAGACTCATCATTTAATGCATCTCTACCAATACATTCCTTGGCGCCCAAAGATTTTAGTAAAGTATGAGCACTTTCTTTTCCAGTAACCGCTACTACCTCAAAACCTAGTTTTCCTAAAATAGCTACTGCCATACTACCTACACCACCACTTGCACCAGTAACCACAATCTTACCCATATCAGGATTGATACCTTGATTGATGAGTTGATAAACAGATAGGCCAGCTGTCAAACCTGCTGTTCCATAAACCATGCTTTCTCGCAATCCCAAACCCTTAGGCAAGGAAACCACCCATTCGGCAGGAACTCGTATATATTCCGCCATGCCTCCTGCGGTGTTCATTCCTAAATCAAAGCCTGTGACCAGTACTTTTTCTCCTTTTTTGAAGGCTGCATTTGTTGATTCGGCTACTTCGCCAGCTGCATCAATACCGGGCGTATGTGGAAATTTTCGGGTAACGCCCTTATTGCCACTTGCGGATAATGCATCTTTATAATTTAAGCTAGAATACTGCACTTTGATTAATACATCACCTGTGGGTAGACCATCCGTTGAAAGACTTTCTATAGAAGTGGCAAATTGCTTTTCGGCTACTTCTTTGACTCTGAATGCTTGATATTTTTTTGACATAATTATCATTAGTTCACGATGGTTTAAGTCTCCAGACTTGAACCTTATATCTGGTCGTCTCCAGACGACCGTAATACTAGTTTCAATGGTCGTCGAGAGACGACCAGATAGTGATTTCCAGTCTGGAGACTGAAAATATCGACTATCAAATTAGTTTTTATTTTTCACCTAAGATTTTTTGATTACGCAACTTTAAATTTGACCAAGTCCTATTTGTTGTTGGATGCATAAAATGTTTATAGGCAATGGACATTTGTCTTGCAGTTTCTTTTAATGGAACTCTTCCTGTAGCTGTTCCTAGTCCTAGGCACAAGACTTTTTCTATTCTGTATTTACTAGTTTTATTAAAATTTGATACGGCTCTTAACATGGTAAACATTGCATTATACTACCTAAGCATGCGCCAATTTATCAACCTTAGGCTTCACATATCCCTTTCCTTCAATCATTGACTTAGCGATAATTTCACACATGATTTCCGAAGTTCCGCCACCAATTTGTCCCAAACGATGATCTCTGAACATTCGTGCCATTGGATATTCTTCCATAAACCCATAACCGCCAAACATTTGTAGACATTGTGTAACTACATTATCTGCTAATTGAGTACCTAATAATTTAGCCATGGCAGATTCTTTCACTAGATAATCTTTATCCATATATCGACGATAAAGACTATAAGTAAACTGCTTGACGCATTCTATTTCAGTTGCCATTTGAGCAACTCGATGTCTTAATACTTGGAATTTATTTAATTTCTTACCAAATGCTTCTCTTTCATCTAAATATTTGATGGTCAATTCTAAAGCATATTCAGAAGCAGCATATCCACCAACGGCTAAAGATAATCGTTCTGATACAAAGTGTTCCATGACGTAGAAAAATCCTCGATTTTCATCCCCTAAGAGATTTTCAACGGGCACTTTTACATTATCAAAAGCAATCTCTCCTGTGTCCGATGCTCTCCAACCTAACTTATCTAATTTGGTCGCACTCAAACCTTCGGAATCTCTATCCATGATAAGCAGACTCATACCTTTTGCGCCCTTTGCATTTTGGTCCGTTTTACAAACCACAATTAAAAAATCACTTAATACTCCATTGGTAATGAAAGTCTTAGACCCATTTACTATAAAATGGTCGCCCTGTCTTACCGCCGTTGTTCGAATCGCTTGCACATCTGAACCGCCAAATGGTTCGGTGATAGCCAAACAACCTACTTTTTCGCCTTTGATACCCGGTACTAAATATTTTTGCTTTTGCGCTTCTGTTCCTTCTGCATTTAAATGAGTCAATGCTAATAATGGATGCGCGCCAATAGAAGCTCCAAAACCCCCAGAATTCATTCGGCCAATCTCTTCATCAAAAATGACATTATACATCATGTCTCCATCCATTCCGCCGTAGGCTTCTGGCAAAGTCATACCAAAAAAGCCCATCTCTCCAAACTTACGATATATCTCTCTAGGTAATTCGCCATCCTTTTCCCATTGATTAATATTGGGTCGAACTTCTTTTTCTAAAAAGGCTCTGAATGTTTCTCTGAAAAGTTCATGTTCTTCTGTAAAATATTGGATAAGTCCACCGTCTCCACCTTTTCCATTTTTATTGGTTTGTGGTGCTTTGGCATAATTGACATCGTTAATCATCATTTTTGAGATGATTTCCCGCATGATTTCCGAAGAACCTCCACCAATAGTTCCAACTCGCACATCTCGATACATTCTGGCTTGTGGATAATCTTCAATAAAACCATAACCACCATACATTTGTAGACATTGAGTGGCTACTTTCTCACTTAATTCTGTGGCAATTAATTTTGCCATTGAGCATAATTTTACATCATAGACACCATTACCATATAAGTTAGCGCAGTAATACCCAAATGCTTTTAAGGACTCGACCTCAGCGGCTAATTGAGCCATTCTATGTCTTAAAACTTGGAATTGATTGATTGGTTTTCCAAAAGCATGACGCTCAGACATATATTGTAATGCTTTTTCAATGGCCACTTCCATTGACATGACGGAACTTGGTACAACGCAAGTTCGTTCTAATTGTAGGCCATTCATCAAATATTGAAAGCCTCTTCCCTCCAAGCCAATCAGATTTTCAAGGGGTACTTTTACATTATCAAAACTTATTTCAGCTGTATCTGAAGCATGCCAGCCTAATTTATTTAATTTTCGAGTAGAAACCCCTTCCATTGCTTGTTCTATAATCAATAAACTGACTCCTTTTGCACCTGCACTGGGGTCTGTTTTTACGACAGTTACAATGAAATCACCATAGACTCCATTGGTAATAAAAGTTTTAGAACCATTGACCAAATAATGGTCGCCTTGGCGAATAGCCTTTGTCTGAATATTTTGAGCATCTGACCCTGCACCAGGTTCTGTGATACCAATACTGCATAATTTTTCACCAGAAATAATACCCGGTAAATATTTTTGCTTTAAAAATTCTGACCCATATTTCATGACATAGGGACCTGCCATATATTGGGTTACTTGTTGGGCAATCTGAAAACCACCAGAGTTAACTCGTCCTAATTCTTCATTAAAAACTACATCATAGAAATAGTCTAAATCCATTCCTCCATATTCTTCGGGGAAAGAAAGCCCTAAAAAGCCCATGTCTCCCATTTTGGTCCAAACATCTCTAGACACTTGTCCCTCTTTTTCCCATTGGTCAATATTAGGTTGTACTTCTTTATCAATAAAAGCTCTAAGGCTTTGACGGAATAATTCGTGTTCTTCTGTGAAGTAGTAGGATTTCATATTTTTTTAGTTATGATTGATATGATATAGTTATAATTTTTTATTGTAGTTAGGGATTTCGCAAAAAATAACCTACGCAGACAAGCTAGGAGGATAGTTTGTACGGATTTAACGGATCAGGCGGATTTAAACGGATTTTTCCTTAGAGCGTGTACTTATTTTGCGTAGGTTATTTTTTTCCCTTTCCCTTAATACTCAATATTGTCGCCAAACGATGAAATGTCAATTCGACAAAGTCAATGATGAACTATAAACGATGACTCGCACTAACAAGTAACTTTACATTTGATACACCGACAAAATTATTATTAATTAACCTCACGCTCATTGATGAATTAAATCTATTAACTAGTAACCTTGACCTTCGCTAAATTTTCCAAAATAGCCTTTGTCATCTTAGGCGTATAAACAGGCGGTAAATCATGCCCCATCCCTTCAATAAACAAAGTTGTTGCATTTGGAATCATTTTAGAATATTTTTCTGCATGTTCAAATTTTATCAAAGGGTCGGTAGTACCGTGAATGACTAGGGTAGGGACTTCAATTTTTCCCAATTCCTCGTACCGAGACCCCGATTTTGTGATAGCCAAAGAATGTTGATCTGTTGCTTTAATATTATAGCCTCGACGCTTATTTAATTCATAAATACCTCTTTGTAAAACCAATTTTCTATCCAACTCATAATCTCCTTTCCCATCTTGTAATTGTCGAATAGCCAAATTTAATTTTAATTTGGTTAGCTCTTTTTTTGACCCGATTGGATATTTTAAACTTACGGCTATTAGATTTTTATAAAAATTTCTAGGCACATTTGTCAAGGCAGGGTCATAGAAAAAACCAGCGGACATAATAGAAGTCAAAGTTAATACTCTTTCTGAATGGCTAATTGCCAAACGCTGTCCAATCATACCCCCCATAGACATACCTATAATGTGGGCTTTTTTAATATTTTCTTTATCTAAAATAGCGACGACATCGGTCGCCATATCTTCTAAAGTATAAGGATATTTTTTGTCATAATTGGGCAGCCAATCCGAGCCACCCACCCCTCGATTGTCAAACCGTATAACTCGATAGCCTGCATCAACTAATGGTTGATAAAAATAATTGGGCCAGTCAAATAAAATTTGGGAGTGTCCACAGATTAAAACAATTGTTTCTTTAGTACTTGACTGATTTTCGATAACCTCATAAAAGATATTGATACCCTTATTATCTGCTTCTCCTGTTCTTCCTGTGATGAATTCAGGCACGCCTTCCGACTTTATTTCTTGAACCATTTCTGCTACATTATTCGGTAGCGGTGGTGCAGAATTGATAAATAAATAGGCGCCGATAAGGACAATAGCTAAGATGGCGATAAGTATATAAAGTATAGTCATTGATTAAATCTAAAATT
>CAYMSC010000281.1:0-8390 GCA_964392805.1 uncultured Saprospiraceae bacterium | reverse complement strand
TCCTATTTTCAACTTTAAAAACAGTCATTATATCAACATAACTCCTGTTTTTAAAGCTAAAACTAGAAACAAAATAAGCTACCCTAAATTTGTAAATCTATTTCTACACCGTTCCTAACTCAGGTTGTGATCATAACATCCTGATTAAACATTGTATGGGCAACCATAAGAGAATTGCCTCTACCAAACACCTACGAATGTCAATTCTACGATTAGAAAATGTAATTAAAACTTATGACAAACATACTGCGGTGAACAATGTCAGCTTTGACGTTCCCAAAGGCAGTATTTTTGGCTTATTAGGTCCAAATGGAGCAGGCAAAACCTCGCTCATTCGAATCATTACCACTATTACAGGAGCTGATTCTGGCACTGTCTTATTAGATGGGGAAAAACTCAATAGTGACCATCCCAGCCAAATTGGCTATATGCCCGAAGAACGTGGACTTTATAAAAAAATGAAAGTCGGCGAGCAACTCATGTACCTTGCCCAACTCAAAGGTTTATCCAAAGCAAAAGCGAAGGAACAAATTGATTTTTGGTTCAAGCGATTGAATATTGAAGATTGGTGGGATAAAAAAGTGGAGGAGTTGTCTAAAGGGATGCAGCAAAAAGTACAATTTATTGCTACCGTTGTCCATGGACCAAAACTACTGATTCTCGATGAACCTTTTTCGGGCCTAGATCCAATTAATACCAACCTCATCAAAGATGAAATTCGTCGAATGAATGATGAAGGGATTAGCATTATATTCTCTACTCACCGAATGGAACAAGTCGAAGAGATTTGCGAGTATATCACGCTTATTAATCAAGGACAAATTTTACTAGGTGGAAAAGTAGAGGACGTTAAACAAGAATTTAAAGAGAATTTATTCAAGATAGATTTTAATGGTGAATTGCCAGCAGACTTACAATCTGCCGACGACGCTGATGTCGGTTGGGATGTGGTCAAAAAAGAAGCTGGTTCGGTTACGGTCAAAGTAACAAATGAAGATGCTTCCAATCGTGTATTAAACTACTTTTTGAAAAGTGGTATTCACATCAATGCTTTTAATGAAATATTGCCTAGTTTAAATGAAATATTTATTAAGCAAGTGGGGTCTTCTAATGAGTAGGCAGTTGGCAGTTGGCAGTTGGCAGCACTGAACGAGTCCTGCAAGACACTCGACTTACTTTGAATGGCTGAAAAGCATAGTTTAAAAATCTTGAGCAACCCTACCCACTTTGTGGTTCATTCACTTGAATGTTCCCCGAACATTCACCCTGCGGGGTCGCTCATTTATCTTAAAAAAATCTATCCGTTATGAATAAATTGTGGTTAATTATAAAAAGAGAATATTTAGTTAGAGTTCGTAAAAAAACATTCATTTTAGCTACCCTATTGACACCTTTGGGTATTTTGGTCTTTTATGGCTTAATGTTTTTTATTCCACAGTGGACGAGTACCACTCAAAGAATTATTGTGAAAGATGATTCGGGTATTTTTACTCGACCCATTGCAGATTCTAAAAGAGCTAAATTTAAGTTTTCTAAAGAAAGTTTAGAAGACCTTAGAAAAACCTATAAAGAGGAGAAATTTGATGGCGTATTGTATATTCCTCCCTTCAAAAATTTGAATAATGAATTGCCTATTCAGTATTTCTCTGACCAACAAATTCCTATTACTGATAAAGCATTTATTGAATCCAGAATTGAACGCAGAATTAGGGATTATAAAATGACAGAAGTTGGGCTAAGTCAAAAACAATTAGACGAACTCAAGACCGACGTCACCCTAAAACAAACCAAACAAACCCTTAATGACGACGGAGAAATTGAAGAAGATGATAATCAAGTCGCTAATGCGGGAATTGCCACGGCGATTAGTTTTATGTTGAGTATGTTCTTTTATATTGCTTTGATTCTATATGGGCAAATGGTAATGCGTTCAGTCATGGAAGAAAAAATTAATAGAATTGTAGAAATTATCATCTCCTCCGTCAAGCCTTTTCAGTTAATGCTCGGTAAGATAATTGGGGTAGCAGGCGTAGGCTTAACACAATTTATTATTTGGGGATTAGCACTGACGCTTATCCAAATATTTTTAGTGCCTCTTTTTATTGCGGGTGCACCACCGCCTGATGCAGCAGTAGTGGATGCAGCTCAAAATGAAGAGTTATTAGGTCAAGCGATAGCTATCATGGATGCCTTCGAGAAACAAAATTGGACCTTGATTTTACCGATGATTATTATTTATTTCTTAGGTGGCTACTTTATTTATGCTTCGCTTTTTGCGGCAGTTGGTTCTGCGGTAGGAGAAGACCAAGGAGAAGCACAAAGTTTATTGTTACCAATTATGCTACCGATAATTATTGCCTTGGTTATCAGTACTTCCATGATTAGTAATCCAAATAGTAGTTTGGCTGTTTTTGGTTCTATCTTTCCACTATTTTCTCCGATTGTCATGCCTGCAAGATTGGCCTTTGACCCACCTATTTGGGAAGTGGTCTTATCAGTTGTAGTGCTGTTTGCTTCTGCCTTATTCTTTGTTTGGTTGTCTGCTAGAATTTACCGAGTTGGTATTTTTATGTATGGTAAAAAACCTAGTTTTAAGGAGATAGCTAAGTGGATGTTTTATAAGGGGTGATACAGTTGGCAGTTTAGCAGTTGGCATAAAAAAACTCCAGACTTTTTCAAAGGTCTGGAGTTTTTGTTTTTAGGCTACTCTTAATGCGCCTCCAACCAATTCTCCCCCGTATCCATCCCCACCAAAATAGGCACTTTCAACCCCGGCATCGCCTCTTTCATATTCTTTTCAATAATCGGCATAACCTCCTCCATTTCTGGTTTGTACAAATCAAAAACCAATTCATCATGCACTTGCAAAATCATTTTGGTTTTATAATTCCCCTCTTTTAAAGCCTTTTGCACTTTAATCATCGCCATTTTAATCATATCCGCCGCAGTACCTTGAATCGGTGTGTTGACTGCATTTCGTTCGGCATGGCTCCGAATCATTCCGTTTTTAGAATTAATATCTCGAAGGTGTCTTCTTCTGCCCATCAAGGTGGTGACATAGCCATCTTGTTTGGCTTGTTCTACCACTTTATCCATGTAGGTTTTTAGCCCTTGGTAACGCGCAAAATAGGTTTTAATTAAGGCACTTGCTTCTTTCCTTGGAATGCCTAATTGTTGAGATAAATTGGTTGCCCCTGCGCCGTAGATAATACTAAAGTTAACTGTTTTTGCATTTCGCCTTTCGTCGGGCGTTACTTCTTCTAAAGATTTATCATAAACTCTTGCTGCAGTTGCCTGATGAATATCATGTCCATTTTGGAAGGCATCTAACATCGCCTCATCTCCGCTCAATTCTGCTATCAAGCGCAACTCTATTTGAGAATAATCCGCCGCTAATAAGAGGTAATCTTCTCCTCTCGGCACAAAGGCTTCTCGTACTTTTCGCCCCTCTGGAGTTCGGATGGGGATATTCTGTAAATTTGGGTTATTGGAACTCAATCGACCCGTTGCTGTCAAGGCTTGATTAAAAGAACTGTGCACTCTGCCCGTTTTGGGATTCACCATATTGGGTAAAGCATCTACATAGGTAGACTTCAATTTAGAATAACTACGGTATTTTAAAATTTTAGTGACAATTTCATAATCCTCTGCCATCTCCGCCAATTTCTCTTCACTGGTAGAATATTGACCTGATTTTGTTTTTTTCCAACGGTAGGGTAATTCCATTTTTTCAAATAAGACCTGTCCCACTTGTTTAGGAGAAGAAATATTAAATGGCGCACCTGCATCTTTATAAATATCCGCCTGCACTTCTTTAATCAATACATCGAGTTCTTTAGAATATTTTTCTAAATACTCCACATCTAAATTAATTCCATTATACTCTAAATCTACCAACACTTTCATCAAAGGCTCTTCCATTTCTCCGTAGAGTTTCTCTAATCTTTCTTCCTTTAATTTGGGTCTAAAATACGCCCCTAATTGCAAGGTAATATCTGCATCTTCTCCTGCGTATTCGACGACCTTTTCCACGGGTACTTGCCGCATACTCATCTGATTTTTCCCTTTTTTACCAATCAAAGTAGTAATCGAAACGGGTTGATATTTTAAATAAGTCTCTGCCAAATAATCCATGCCGTGTCGCATTTCTGGCTCGATTAGATAATGCGCCAACATCGTATCAAAAAACGCACCTGCAACTTCTACACCATACCATTTTAAAATAATGCAGTCATACTTTAAATTCTGCCCAACCTTTTCAATTTTTTCGTCTTCTAATACCGCTTTGAACGCTGCAACAATTGCCAATGCTTTTTCCTCATTGGCAGGAATCGGCACATAGAAGGCTTCCGTTTCTTTAAAAGAAAAAGCGATACCTACCAACTCTGCACTATTTGCATCAATGCTTGTAGTTTCGGTATCAAAACAAAAGGATTTTTGTTTTTTGAGTTGTTCAATCAAAGCTTTTCGAGCTTCGGGCGTATCTGCTAATTGGTAATTATGTTCTGTATTCGCAATACTTTTATCCGCTACGGAATGAGCGGCTGGTTCATTCACAAAACGCTTGGCATTGGTCGCACCTGCTGCTACTGGATTGCCAAATAAATTGCCTTGTTGTCCTGCTTGATTAGCGGGCGTGACGCCTAGTATAGATTTAGCTAGTGTTCTAAATTCTAACTCTTTAAATACTTTTTCTAATCGCTCTTTATCAAACGCTTCTATTTTGTATTGTTCAGCATCAAATTGAATCGGCACATTTAGGTCAATCGTTGCTAATTGTTTAGATAATCTGCCTTGTTCGGCAAATTGTATGACTTTTTCTTTTTGTTTGCCTTTTAGTTTATCCGTATTCGCCAATAACCCCTCCATCGAATCATATAAGGCTAATAATTTGACGGCTGTTTTTGCTCCAATTCCTGGAATACCCGGTATATTATCCACCGCATCCCCTTGTAAACCCAACACATCAATCACTTGGTCAACGCGTTTAATTTGCCATTTTTCTAAAACTTCTGGTACACCCAAAATCTCTACTCCATTTCCCATACGAGCGGGTTTATACATGAAAACTTTATCAGAAACCAACTGAGCATAATCCTTATCTGGTGTCACCATGTAGACCTCAAATCCTTCCTTCTCCGCTTGTTTGGCTAGCGTCCCGATGACATCATCTGCCTCATAGCCTTCCTTAGTGACCACAGGAATTTTAAACCCTTCGATTATTTCTCGAATGTATGGTAAGGCAATTGTAATATCTTCTGGTTGCGCTTCTCGATTAGCTTTATATTCAGGATACATTTCTGTCCGAAAAGTAGGTCCACTTAAATCGAAGGCTACAGCAATATGCGTAGGATTTTGATTCCGAATGACATCCCATATAAAACGTGTCATTCCCATCATCGCAGAAGTATTGACCCCTTTAGAGTTGATTAATGGGCGAGCAATAAAAGCATAATGCGCTCGATAAACAAGGGCGTGACCATCTAATAAAAATAATTTCTTTTCAGCCATTTTATGGTAATTGTAAGTGGTGAGTTATAAGTGGTAAATTTAGGACTAAATGAACTTACTACTTAAACTTTGGCACTTTGATTGGTAGTTTTCTATTAAAGTCCAAAAATAACGATTTAAGTCACTAGGAAAAAATAAGACGGTCATTTTGTTTTGGTTTTCTTTTGGTTGCTGGAAAAAGAACCTTGGAGCGGCTCTATGACCTCCAAGCGTTTTGGAAAAAAAATCGTTTTAAGTTTTTTGGAATTAGAAAACTTTTTATTGGAAAATTCTCTTTACTTACTTTGTCTAATTTAGAGCATGTTTAAATTTTCATGATTGAGCGAAAGTGAGCAAATTTTGTTTTGTAGTAGGCAAAAATCATCCTTTTGGCTGGTCAAAATTTTTAACAACCTACAAGATGAAATTTGCCGCTTGTAGCCAATTGATGGAATTTTAAACATGCTCTTAACGTAAGTTGCCAAAATCATCCTTAATAAAATCACATTTATGTTTTTCAACCTACTATTACTTATTCGTTTAAATCTCTTTAGTCCTTCTCTTCGCGTTTCTAGGATTAAAAGTTATTTCCGCTATCTGGTATTATTGCTTTTTATAGGTAGTGCTATTATTGATAGTACTGCCCAAACAAGTCCTAATCAACCAAATATTTTATTAATTATTTCAGATGATTTAGGCGTCGATAATTCCAATGGTTATCAAGAAAGTGCCCGATTGCCAAATACACCTAACTTAGATGCACTCCGAGCCAATGGGCTTACTTTTAAAAACGCTTGGGCATCTCCCGTATGCACCCCAACTAGAGCTAATATCATGAGTGGTAAATATGGTATCAAAACAGGCGTTTTAGAAGTACCGGGCGTTTTAGAAACCACTCATACTTCTATATTTAGAGAAATAGCCACTCAAACTAATAATGCTTACGCCAATGCCTTGATTGGAAAATGGCATTTGTCTGGTCCTTCTACAGATTATACTATACCAAGACAGCATGGAATCAATCATTATGAAGGAAGTGCTAGAGGTGCGGTTCAAAATTATTACAACTGGGAAAAGATAAGCAATGAAACTGCTTCGAGGGAAACAGAATATGCTACTACTTACTATACCAATAGTGCCATAGACTGGATAGGCAATCAAAATCAACCATGGTTCATGTGGTTAGCACATAATGCACCTCATAGTCCTTTGCATGTACCTCCTAGTGATTTATTTACCATAGCGAATACGAATAATGATCAAGGAAAATATATTGCTATGATTGAAGCTATGGATACAGAAATCGGTCGCTTATTAAATAACATTCCTGCTGATGTTTTAGCCAACACAATTATCATTTACATTGGTGATAATGGTACACCAAACGGTCTACTGCAAAATTTTCCTAATAGACATGGAAAAGGTTCTCTTTATCAAGGAGGCGTTCATGTACCAATGATTGTTGCTGGTGCAGGTGTTACTAGACAAAATGAAGAAGAGGAAGCGATGATACATGCTACTGATATTTATGCGACTATCCTTGAATTAACTGGTACAGAACTAGCAGGTGGAATCTATAATAGTTTAAGTTTTAAACATCTTTTGACTGGTTCAAATGGCCCTAAGCGTATTTTTAACTATGCGGAAGAAGGCAATGATTGGACGATTAGAAATACGCAATATAAGTTGATACAACTGACTAATGGTAGGCAAGAGTTTTATGATTTGATAGCGGACCCTTTAGAGGAAGTTAACCTAATTAATAATCTAACGGCTAATCAACAAACCATTAAATTGGAACTGGAAACAGAGGGTACACAAATTAGAACAGGCTGGTCTTGTAATGATTTTATTTTGAATGGAGAAGAAATGACTATTGATGGAAATTGTGATGATGCAGACATGATTATTTCAAGTGTGCAAGATTTAGCCTATTTTTCTTTAGCCATTTATCCTAATCCTGCTACGGATTTATTAATATTACAATCCGAGGAAGGGCTTAAAAGTAATTTGACGCTTAGTTTATATGATAGTACTGGTAAATTGATACTACAAAAACAAGTTAATCGAGGTACAGCTGTTCATTCTATTGATGTATCTAATTTTGAAAATGGTGCTTATATTTTACAATTGAGTGATGGTATTTCTGTTGGTCGACAAAAAATATTGGTAATGCACCCATAATTTTAGGCAATAAAAAAGGTGATTAACCTCAATGGGTTAATCACCTTTTTTATTATTTAGATAAAATTATTATTTCACTCTAGATTTTACAAAATCTAATAAATCATTGTGTGCTTTCATTAATGCGCCACCTGCATCGCATAATTGGTTAAAATTAGAAACGACACATTGTAAGCCAGGAGGGACATCATCCATTGATTTTAATTTGAAATCATGGCAAACTCGCACACTTTCCATCACTTTTTCTAATTCGGCAGCTTGTTCCTTAAATTTTTCTAGCACTGCTTTATCCTCTTCTTTTAATTCATATTGATAATTATTGCGGGCTGAACCTAATGCAATAGGGCATTGCAAATCTGAGGAAGTTAAGTCTATCACGGAGACTTTATAAAAGTGGGATAGATTTAATAGGTTACAAATTTTGGGTTCGGCCGTTCCTTTTTCATAAGAAGCAATATTTCCTCTATTCAAACCTAACTTACCAGCTAAGTCTTCTTGACTCAATTGTAATTGCTTACGTAAGTGACGGATATTATCAGCTAAGTTATTTTTTAGGGTTGTTTTTTGTGCATCCATGCTTATCGTGAGTTTTAACTATTAAAAAAACTTAAGGAACGATGAAAAACTATTCTTATATAAATATATCTTTTAAATAATTTGCTTTTAGTAACGACGAAATAATAAGTTGGTCATCTGGACGAGCTTATTTTGGTTCT
>CAYMSC010000280.1:0-8393 GCA_964392805.1 uncultured Saprospiraceae bacterium | reverse complement strand
GCTAATTTATCAAAAAATAAATTTTTCAAAAAGAAAGGTTCATTTTTTGGCATATTTTGGTAGGCACTCATTAGAAAACTTAAATCCAGTTCTCTTTTATTTCTAATCGCTGCAATATCCATTTTTGTCAAATCATAACCATGACAAACCTTGCCCTCATGTTTAGGATATTTTGCACCGGGCATCGGACTTGGTGAAAATTCATAAGGAGCATCTACTAAATCTGGATGTCCATAAACTTGAAATTGCGTGTTCGTTCCTCTACCTACACTCACGGTCGTGCCTTCAAAAAAACAAAGCGAAGGATATAAATAAATCGACCGATTATTGGGTAAATTAGGAGATGGTTTAATGGGTAATTCATAGACGCTTTTATGGTCATAATTTTCGCAAGCAACCGTCGTCAATTTACATTGCACACCTCCATTCAACCAACCTTCTCCGTTGACCATTTTCGCATATTCTGCTATTGTCATTCCATGTACTACGGGTATCGGATGTAGGCCTACAAACGACTGATAATCTGCTTCTAATATTGGTCCATCTACGTAATGGCCATTGGGATTAGGGCGGTCTAAAATTAATACTTCTACCCCATTTTCTGCACAGGCCTCCATCACATAGTGCATCGTCGAGATATAGGTATAAAAACGAGCGCCAACGTCTTGTATATCAAAAATTACGAGGTCTATGCCCGCTAATTGTTGCGCTTTTGGCTTCTTGTTTTTTCCATAAAGCGACAATAGTGGAATCCCTGTTTTGGTATCTATACCATCGACTACTTTCTCGCCAGCATCTGCTTTTCCTCGAAATCCATGCTCAGGCGCAAAAATAGTTTGAATGTTTATGCCTAGACTTAATAACGTGTCTGCTAAATGAGTGTTACCAATCATGGACGTTTGATTGACTACTAGGGCGATATTTTTATGCTTAATTAAATCATTATATTGGTTGATGCTAGCCGCCCCAACTTTAATCGTTTTTTCGCCAACCGCAGATTTTGCCCTACTTTTAGCCTGCGTATCAGCCGTATTTTCTTCAGAAGTAGAACAATTACTCCCTATGAATAGGGAAAAAATTAGAAGGCTAATGACTTTTAGATTCATAATTATCTATTGAGTTAGGTCGTTTTAATTGTTTTTAATAGCTTTACGATATTCAATATGTTCACCAAACGATAAATGATGAACGATGAACGATGAACGAGCAAAATAAGCATACAATCTCAAAATCTCACACAATTATACAAAACTAATGACACTAGAAATAATGGCCTTTGGCATTACTAAAGATATTGTAGGAAAAACCTTAATCAATTTTGAGTTACCAGACGGTAGTTCTGTGAAAGAATTGAAAGAGAAGTTAACGATAGATTATCCAAAGATGAAAGCATTGACCTCCTTATTAATAGCGGTCAATGAAGAATATGGAGATGAGACGCACATTTTGAGTGAACGAGATGAGATTGCTTTGATTCCGCCAGTAAGTGGGGGCTGATTTGAATACCTCTTGATTTAATTTTGCTTTATTACTTCTTCTGTATTGATAGTTGTCTGTTCCTCAACAGGTTGTGGGTGAAAGGTAATTCTATAGTAGTATAACGCAATCAAAAATACCAATACACCTAAGCCCCAATAAGAAACTTTCCATCCCCACATGTTCCCTAAATATTCATCTTCGTCAATGCCTAATGATTTCTGAAATTCTTTGAGATGTTTTAACATTTTACCCTTTTTTGTGAAAAAATAGACGTAACTATTCAGAATAGAGAGCAGAGACCACTTCCTTGAGAGAATAGAGACTGCTAACGATATATTTTGCGCTTTTGCGCTTTTCTCTCAGTAAAACGGTCTCTATTCTCTACTCTGCCGAACAAATACAAATAGACTGTAAAATTAGGAAAATGTTTTATATTTTTTTTGCTAAGAAACGCAATAAAAATAAACTCAGATTCTGTCAAAGAAATAAGAGTAAGGGAAAACGAAAAAAAGAACCTACGCAAAGCAGAAAACTTTAAAAATATCTAGGAGTATGTACTTTTCGCACTTTATAGTCCAAATCATAACCAAGCATCAATTCAAAAGAGCCTTGTGTATTATTGCCAAGTGCTGTTAGGGTAAAATCATAGGCGGCTCCTATTCTCATTCCATTATTTAAAATAAAAGAAAACCATATATCAGCAGAATCATTAGAACTTGTTCCACCAAATAATGGAACTTCAAAAGCAGACCGATAAGCTATGCCTAACCAAAATACTTCACTAAATAATAAAGAAAAATCTATATCATACTCAGTTGGTGCGCCTACCTGCGAAATGGTTTGTTGATTCGGAGAAAAATCTGATAATAGTCCTACATTTTTAATTAATAAGGATGGTTTAAAGATTAGACTTTTGCCCGCTAATTCGATAGCAGCGCCCGTCATAAAGTAATAATGACGATAAAATCGGTCCCCATTACGGCTATTATCCGAATCTATTTCAGGAATAAATTCTCGTAAATCATTTTCTATGATATGAGGAATAGAAAAGCCTGCATAAAATTTTGGCGCGTAATAATATAAACCTGCTCCTACGTTTGGCACCATTCGAGTGGGATTAGTCTCCGCATAAATGGGGTCAAAAGCCTGCGGGTCTTTAAAGTTCAATTTGTTCCAATCTGCTCGCCAATTTATTAAGCCCATTTGCAAGCCTACCGATAATCGTCCTTTGGCAAAAGGAAAGTGATACGCATATACAAAATTAGCAGTCGTTGAACTTCTAGCACCAATTCTATCATTAATTAAGGTACCACCGATGGAAACACGTTTACCGATGGGGGTTTGGAGGGCAAAAGTTTGAGTAGTTGGTGAGAATTTAAAGGAATCATCTCCAAAGCCTTGATTTAGGCCCCACCATTGTTCTCGGTATAAAATATTCACAGATAGAAAGTCTTTGCTTCCTGCATAGGCAGGGTTAAAAACCTGTGAGTTAAACATGTATTTGGTAAACATAGGGTCTTGCTGTGCCAATAAGGCTCCATAAAATCCCCCGATAAATATTATTAAAAGTGTAATCTTTTTAGTCATCTTCTCGAAATAGTTTCTATTTCAGCAGCATTATAGTGAGGAGAAGTGAAAAATGAAAATTAAAAACAGCCTTAATTTTTAAGTAGTTATAATTTTTAAGAGCTTCATTAATTTTTAGCCTATTATTAAATAGGAATAACTCCACATTTTTCAATTAACTAGGTGCTTTACTGAATTGAGTTTGGTAAAAAAGACGAATCATGTAGTGAAAATCAATTATTTATATTTTAGTATTTAAATATATTCAAAAAATATATAAATGATTGATTTTCATAATATTTTACATTACATAATCAATTAATATTTATATCAAACTCTATGCCTTCTTCTGTTAAAGTTTAGAATACGCAAAAAATAGAAGGTTAATGTCAGAAATTTAGCAATTAGGCAAAACGTATAAAAATGGAATTAAAACTATTTTTTGAACTAAATTTGCTTTTAATTGAGTAGGATTTGGTAATTTAGCAATAATTTTTTGCTAATATTTCCCCTAGTCTTACACTAGAATACATATATGAGAAATTGTCAATTTTGTGATAACGAACTTTTAGAAGATGCGCGTTTTTGTCATCATTGCGGTGCAAAGGTAAAAGTGCCTGTTGCTAACACAGCTACAAGAACAATCACATACGAAGCTAAATACCCACTTAATTTCCGAGAGGTAAAAGGTTTGTCTAGCGAAATCAAACAATATTTTGTTCAGGCCTTGGACCAACGGATAAAAGAAACGCAGAATCCAACTAAGAAAAAACATTATATGAACCGATTGATGCAATCGGAATTCCAGCAAGTTTTTGAGCTGCGAGCTAGGCAACTAGCAGAAGAAGCCTATACCATTCATAGTAAACAAGGGTCTACTATTCCACAGGAAGTGGACCAATTATTAAACAGGTCTTTTAATGGTTTACTGGACTATTTCATGGTCAAATATTGCCAAGATTTGAATGAGGTAAATATTCCTGATGAAGCATTAAAATATGAGGGCAAGAAAAAAGAAGAGACTGATTTGCAAAAAATGGTCGTTGATTTTTTAGATTTGGAGGGCGAAGAAGTGAAGATATATACAGATTTCATTACAATGCCACTTCGTAAATTACAGAATGCCAGTCGAAATTTTTTATTCCCAGCAAAAGAAGAAAAGGTATTATTGATTGCAGACCAAACGGTTTTTGGCACTTGTAGAGAGGGTTTTGCATTAACAGAAGATGCACTTTATTGGAAATCTCATTTTAAAGAGGCGCAAAAAGTTTTCTATCACCAGATTGAAACCGTCAAAAAAGAGAAAGATTGGCTATTAATCAACGATATTTTCTTCAATGTTAATCCTACCGTCAATGGGAAAATGGTCTTTCTATTAAATAAATTGAAGGATTTAGATTAGCTGCTATTTTAATAGTACCAAACAAGCCTTCAAACTATCTTTCCAATAAGGAATTTCTAATTCAAAAGTTCGCTGAATTTTAGTACAATTTAAAATGCTATAATGTGGTCGTTTGGCAGGCGTTGGATACGCTGTGGTAGGAATAGCCGATACTTGGCAATCGATATTTTCTATTTCAAAAATGGCTTTGGCAAAATCATACCAACAAGTAACTCCAGCAGGAGCATAATGATAAATTCCAGAAAAGTTCTTTTTCCCGCCTTCAATTTTTTCTATTATATGCAGCATGGTTGCCGCAATATCTCTGGCATAAGTAGGCACACCAATTTGGTCATACACCACCGTCAATTTATCTCTTTCATTCCCTAAACGAAGCATCGTTTTTACAAAATTATGCCCAAAAGAAGAATACACCCAACTTGTACGAAGTATGATAGTTTTGGGATTCTGTGCTAATGCCACCACATCTCCTGCTAATTTTGTTGCCGCATATACTCCTTTCGGAGAAGGTTTATCGGTCTCTTTTAAAGGTCGATTGACTCGATTATGGTAAACGTAGTCAGAAGAAATATGTAAAAAAGTAGTCCCTTGTTTTTTGCAAGCACTCGCCAAATATTTTACAGCCGTCTCATTAATTAAAATCGCCGTTGCTTCCTCACTTTCAGCTTTATCTACTGCCGTATAAGCGGCACAGTTGATACAATATTTAGGTTGTATTTTGGAAAATAGCTGATTAATCGCTTTTTCATCCGTAATGTTCAACTCGGCAACATCCGTAAAATGAAAGGTGAAATCAGGAAATTGCTTAGCTAAAAATTGTAATTCGCTCCCAACTTGTCCATTTGCCCCCGTTACTAAAATATCCATATTTTTTTAGTTATTATTTTTTTCCATAAGAACGATGTGCCCCAAACTTAGGCTGCACCTTATCTTTTTCAGACAAAATAACTTTATCTAGGTCAATTTGCCAATCAATCTTTAATTGTGGATCATTATAAAAAACACCCGCATCATGCGACTTTTGATATAAATTATCACATTTATAAGCAAAAATAGCCGTGTCACTCAATACCACATAACCATGTGCAAAACCTCTTGGCACAAACAATTGTTTTTTATTGGCTGCGCTTAAACGAATAGAAAAAGATTTGCCGTAGGTGGGTGAATCTTCTCGAATATCCACTACCACATCAAGAATCTCTCCTTGTACTGCCCTAACTAATTTTGCTTGAGTATAAGGCGGCAATTGATAATGTAAGCCTCTCAATACTCCAAAAGTAGAAAGTGCCTGATTGTCTTGAACAAAAACATTCGTAATCCCAGCATCTTCAAAAGTTTGTTTATTATAGGACTCGTAGAAATAACCACGGTCGTCTCTCCAGACTTTAGGTTCAAATATTTTTAAATCAGGTATATTTGTGTCTATAAACGGCATTGAAAAGGTGTCAATTTTTATTAAAAAAAACAAAGATGAGACAAGTTTCTCCTTTGTAAAAATTTTTTACAAAATTTCGACCTAATTGTTACAGAATGTTAACTACTTTCGCATTTTGTTTTTCAAATCAACCTAGCCTAAATCTATTATAAATGAATTTAGAAAATCGTATCAACCGAAATAAATCTGCTGAATTATTTGAGGAAGCCAAAAAATATTTTCCAGGAGGGGTCAATTCTCCTGTCCGAGCTTTCAAATCTGTTTCAGGTCCACCACTATTTGTTAAAAGAGGATATGGTTGTCGGTTTACGGATGAAGATGATAATCAATATATAGATTTCTGTTGCTCTTGGGGTCCACTCATTTTAGGACATAATCACCCAAGTATCAGAGAAAGTGTACTAAAGACGGTGACTTATGGCACTTCTTTTGGAACGCCAACAAAATTGGGGAATGAAATTGGAAAATTAATTTTAGATAATAATCGTTTCATAGATAAAATACGGTTTGTCAGTTCTGGAACAGAAGCCGTTATGTCTGCTTTGCGTTTGGCGAGAGGTGTTACGGGCAAAAGCAAAGTCATCAAATTTGATGGTTGCTATCATGGACACGTTGATTCTTTATTAGTAAAAGCAGGGTCTGGATTAGCCACTTTTGGAGTGAGTACCTCAGCTGGTATTCCAAAATCTTTTGCAGAAGAAACATTGGTGCTTCCACTAAACAATCTACCTATTTTAGAAGAAACTTTTAAAAAATATAAGGAGGACATTGCATGTGTAATAATAGAACCAATCCCTGCAAATAATGGCCTATTATTACAAGATAAATCTTATTTAGAAGGCCTGCGTTCTTTATGTACTCAATATGGTGTGCTACTAATTTTTGATGAAGTTATTTCAGGATTTAGAGTGGGATTTGAAGGAGCGGCTGGCTATTATACTATTCAACCTGACATCATTACTTACGGAAAAATCATTGGTGGCGGAATGCCTGTTGGTGCTTATGGTGCTAGTCATGAAATCATGGCACATATTTCTCCAGATGGCCCAGTTTATCAAGCAGGAACACTTTCGGCAAATCCTGTGGCAATGTCCGCAGGTTTGGCAGCCGTCAAAGAATTATTGCAACCTAATTTTTATGAGCATTTAGCCGCCAAGACCGCTACGTTTATTCAAAAAATTCAGTCCTATTGCGACCAAAAGGGATATGAAGTCAAAATGGTACAAATAGGTTCTATCTTCTGGGTTACTTTTACCAAAGATAGAATAATGCAAGCTGACCAAATTGACCCAAAAAGCATGGATAAGTTTAAGGTCTTACACCATGAATTATTACAACGAGGGGTTTATTTAGGGCCTTCTGGCTACGAAGTTGGTTTTGTATCACACGCACATGAAGCCGTAGATTTGGAGGAAGCGGCTCAGAAAATTTGTGAGAGTATGGATGTGGTTTTTACTGGGTAGTTTTTTATAACTACTTAAAGGTGTAGAGGTATAGGGGTGTAAAAGCTGTAGACCCTTATACCTTTATACCTTTTAACCTTTTTTTCAAAAAACTTTTCAAATAAATCCTCGTACCTAAATGGCAACAATTGCTTTATAATTTTACACTATTCATTATGTTTGAATTCCACAAGGATAAGTCGCGATATTTTCAAATGCAGTACGAGGTAACTAAGGAGTACGTCATTCCTTTTTTGGAAGACCATATCGACTTAGACCAGCCGCTTAATGTTTTGGAGATTGGATGTGCAGAAGCAGGTGTTTTAAAAGCTTTTTTAGAGAGAGGACATACCTGTACCGGAATAGAATTACATGAATATCGGGTAAAATTAGCCGAACAATTTCTAGCAAAAGAAGTCGCTGAAAATAGAATTAACTTTATTTGTAAGAATATTTTTGATATTGACCCCGACAATGATTTACCTGCGAAGTTTGACCTAATTCTATTAAAAGATGTCATTGAACATATCCATGACCAAGCCAAGTTTATGGAAGAATTGAATGGTTTTTTAAAACCAAATGGAAAAGTATTTTTTGGGTTTCCGCCTTGGCAGATGCCTTTTGGTGGGCACCAACAAATCTGCAAAGGAAAAGTCTTATCAAAATTACCCTATTATCATTTATTGCCAGAAGGAGTTTATAAATCCATTTTAAAAATGGGTAAAGAGCCAGAAGGTATTATAGATGAACTATTAGAAATCAAAGAAACAGGTATATCTATTGAACGATTTGAAGGGATTCTAAAAAAAGAAGGATATACCACGCACAATAAAAAATTGTTTTTGATTAATCCGATTTACAAATATAAATTTAACTTAGCTCCAAGAGATCAACTTCCTTTAATCAAAGCTATACCAGGTATTAGAAACTTTTTGTCTACCTGTGCTTATTATTTAGTGTCCCCTGAAACAAGTAAAATATTAGCACCTCAGACTTAGTACATTGTAAATTAAATTCTTTATGGTTTTGACCGAGACTATTTTAGAATTTAGCAAGGCATTTTTTGAAG
>CAYMSC010000279.1:0-8396 GCA_964392805.1 uncultured Saprospiraceae bacterium | reverse complement strand
ATTTATCATTCTGAACAACCGATAACATGACAAAACAAACCCATACTATTGAATTGCCAAATAAAGTGACGGTCAATTTGGATGCTTTTATTGCTGATAAGGACCTACAATCGGTCATTATTTTAATTTTACCTGCTATGGGCGTTAAAGCCAGTTATTACAAGCCTTTGGCAAAAAATCTAGTATCTAAAGGAATGACAGCGATGTCGGTAGATTTGAGAGGCTTAGGCACTTATTCTATCAGGCCTTCTAGCAAGGTAGATTTTGGTTATTTAGAAATGATAGAGGATTTAAAAACAGTCGTACATTTTATAAAAAAGCATTATCCTAAGCAAAAAATCTATGGCTTAGGGCATAGTTTAGGTGGGCAAATTGCTGCTTTAGCACAAGCCAAATATCCTGACCTACTATCGGGGTTAATTTTAACCGCCGCCAATTCTGTTTATTATAAAACTTGGTCTGGAAAACAACGGTATTTTAATAGAATTGGTTATTCTATTTTTCCCTTATTGAGTCGAATTTTAGGCTATTTCCCTGGGCATAAAGTTGGTTTTGGCGGAAAAGCCGCCAAAACGCAATTGTTTGATTGGGCACACGTTGGTCGAACGGGGAAGTATAAAATTATTGGCGATAATTTAGATTATGAAAAAGCTTTAAAGCAGGTTAACATTCCTGTTTTAGCCATCTATATTGAAGGTGATTGGATGTCTCCAAAAGCAGCAATTGCACATTTATATGGAAAGTTTAGTGCCGCTTCGCCTATTACTAATTATACGCTGACAAGGGCAGAAACGGGGATGAAATTAAATCACTTTAACTGGGTAAAAAATGCAGATAGCATTATTCAAGAGATAAATAAGTTTATTTCCTTAGTAATGACGAAAAAATAACTTCCGCATTTGGTTTTTCAATTATGAATAAACGCAGTTTATGAACCTCGAAGAGGATGGGCTGCTTGTCATAGGTTTTCAACCCATTACAAAAGCTAACCCGTCCGCAAGACGGTTCGCCCGTACGGGCTCATATTTGAAAAACGCGGAAGTTATTTTTTCGTCGTCTCTTAGTTAGAATTTGTTTATATTTGAGGAGTATCAATTAAAAACAGCTTTATGAAAAGTCCATTTCCCGGTATGGACCCGTATTTAGAAGGGTATTTATGGCCTGATGTGCATAGTCGGACGGCTTCCATTATTGCTGAAATTATTGGAAGTCAGATAGCTCCTAATTATGTCGCCAGAATTGAATTATACACTATCAATGATACTGCCCCACAAGAAGACATTGGAATTATGTATCCAGATGCAGGTGTTTTTAAAAATGTTGATATAGTAAAAGAGCCTTCAAGTGCAGCTTATGGTAAAAATTCGGCTATTTCTCCACCAACCATTGATATTCCTACTGTAAAACCTGTAGAAGTTCGTATTCCTATCGTGGAAATTAGAGATAGGATGAAAAATAAGTTAATAACCGCTATTGAAATTTTGTCTCCCGTTAATAAAAGAAAGCCAGGATTGAGTCCATATCGAGAAAAGAGAGATAAACTGCACCAACTTGGGGTACATTTATTAGAATTAGACTTATTAAGAAGAGGAACAAGACCATTTGAACATCCTGATTTACCCAAAAATCATTATATCGTTTCTTTATTAAGAGCCAATATTCAAAGTGTAAGAATTTGGGGATTTGATGTCCAAGACATTTTACCAACCGTTCCTGTTCCCCTAAAAACACCTGATAAAGATGCCATTTTAGATTTAGAAAAAGTGATGAATCTTGTTTATCAAAGAGGTTTATACCACCTTTCAATAGACTATGCTAAACCTCCACCAAAACCATTATTCTCGGCAGAACAAGCAAATTGGATGAAAAGCTTGGTGAAAAAATGATCATTTACTTCTTTCCTAATTCTACTGCTCGATTTAACGCTGCAGTAGCCCCTCTGACAATATCTTCATGTACTTTATGCTTCTTAAAAGTTTTGATAGCCGCTTCGGTTGTTCCTCCTTTAGAAGACACTCTATCTATCCATTCTGAAAAGGTCAAATCTGATTTATTATACAAATCAACTGCCCCTTTAAAAGTTTGGCTCACCAATAATTCTGCTTCCGAATTGGTAAAGCCCATTTCTTTTGCTGCTTCCATCATTGCTTGCATAAAATAGTAGACATAGGCAGGACCAGAACCAGAAATGGCAGTAGTGGCATCTATAAACTGTTCATTGTCAACATAAACCGTTTTTCCTGTGGTGTTAATTAAATTTTGCACCATGACTAATTCTATCCTTGTCACCTCATCCGTAGAAGTAAAGGTCGTCATCCCCATTCCGATTTGAGCAGGAAGATTAGGCATTGCCCGAATTACTTTTTTGACACCCAATGCTTCAGAAATTGTATTAATTGTCACCCCTGCCATGATAGACACAAAAACCTGTTGGTCATCTACATAAGGTTTCAAACTAGCAAAAAGAGCTGTTGTATCTTGCGGCTTTACAGCCAAAATGATTAAATCAGCAGATTTTAAGCAATTTTCTGGCGTTCCATAAACGGTACCAATATCTTTTTTAGCTAATTCTTCCGCTTTTTTAGTATTCTTTTCTAAAATCATCATATCCTTTTGGTTAGTGATTTTAGCTCTTAAAAAGCTTTGGGCATAAGTTAAACCCATATTTCCGCCACCGATGACTAAAATTTTCATGCGCTGAATTAAAATGTTAAATGGTGAATTTTGAATAGACTTGTTACCCTTTGAAAATGCTTATATGAAATTTGGATTTTTTTGATAGCTTTTGCTTAAAAATTCGCTGTTTGTGACCCGCAAAGCGGATGGGCAGCTAACAGAAAAAGACATTTTCAGATGAGCGTAATTTAAAGGGTAACAAGTCTAATGGTAAATTCCTCAAAATTTATTTATAAATATATGTTGGTTAGAAAAGCGATGCAAGATAAAGAGGTTTAGAATGAAAAAAAAGTCGAAAGAAAAAATTGTTGAATGGGCAAAAAGAAAGCCCCTCGCAAGCGAGGGGCTATTCCATCCCAAAACTGATTATGTTCTGATTTTTTATAGGTACGATAGCACTCCTCCAAAAACCTTTGTTTCTGATGCATCTCGTCCTAAATCACGTTTAAATTCTTTATCTAGCGTTGAGACCAATTCTGCAAACAGCATTGAACACATATAGAATTGATAAGTATTTTTAAAAATTATAATGAACTTTTTAAAAGCTTCCATAATTCTAACATTTCCTCTCCATTCTTAATGCGCTGATCTCAATTCTTAAAAATCTTATTATTCAACAATCAACATTCGCTTAGTTTCTGTAAAATCACCTGCTTTAATGGTATAATAATATACACCTGTGCCTAATGTTTCTCGTTTAATCGACAATTGATTAATACCTGCATTTAAGGTTTGATTAATCGTTCTAACTGTGCGCCCAAAATTATCATGCAAAATAATTTCTGCATTTACTTCTTTAGGCATTTCAATGATAATGGTAGTAAAGTCCATGAATGGATTCGGCGTATTTTGATGAACTTTAAACGTCGAATTTATAGGACTATCGGCTTCTAACTTAAATCGGTAAGCATCGTTAGTTGATTTATGCAACTCCGAACTAAATGTACGATTATTAAGTTGAATTTGTTCTAACAAATCGGATATTTTTTGTTTAGCAACAAATTTCAACGTAAACATTTGTTCTGAATCGGTGCTAATACCAGTTCCTGCAGGGTCATACCAACTAATCTTTAATTGGTTATCTTGAATACCAGCAATGGTAGAAGTCAAATCACTTTTAGTAGTTGGAATAAATTCTACAAACTCTAGCATTCTTGAATCAAAATCTAATCCCAATTGGAAACTGACCATATCAGCTAAATCATTTGCACGGAAGCTTACTTCAAAAACTTCTCCTGCCTCAACTGTCTTTTGGTCCATTATAATAGGAACAATTTGGCGATTTCTATCTTCTGCAATCGTATTATTTCCATAATTCTCAACTGGTATAGCTCGACCAAGTACATCTCCAACTTTGACTCCAATAAAATCTGCTGTCGCACTTTCTGATTCAAGCATCATTGTATGAGAATCAGCGTATGGGAAAACATTTTTATTATCAAATTCAGCAGGAAATTCATGATCTGTGCTTACAAATACCCAAGAATCACAACCTGGGAATTCAGTGATATTACCTACCAACATTTGCTGCATAGCATATAAATCAAAAGTCGTTAGTGAGCCACTACAATTGGCATCCATTGCTACAACTTGGTAAGGAGATATAATTTGTTCAGGCTCATACCCTAAGATATATTTCTGTGTTAGGAATAATCCAAAAGTAGATAAACCATTAGCTGGACTTGATGTCTTTGTTGGTCTAAAGGTATACTCATATCCTGTTGGTACTTCATCCGCACTATATTCCCCTCTGATAGAAGTCATTGAGTTCACCTCCTGCTCAATACTGCTAATGGTAACCATAGCATCTCCAACACCGTCCCCCCAATAAGTTCTAACTACACCACTGACATCCGCCATTAGCAAATTGTTGGTGATACTGACCTGTCCACTCTCAACTTCTGGTGTTATAGGTGGAGTGAAGCCATTTTCGGTACAAGTCAATTCCAAAGCAACTGGCAAAGAAGAAAGATTGATTGAACTAGACTGTCCTATTCCCCCTACTAATTGAACATTAATGTAAAACAAAATAGTTTCACTATTAATCGACATACCCGTGCCAGAAGCTAAGTAACTGAAAGTATAGTTACCACTGTTATAAGTAGGACTAATTACATTAGGACTAACTCCCATAATAGTAGCTACATTATCATTACCTAACAAAATTGTACCAGAAAGTGTACCTAGTTTCGTACAGTTTTCCACTCTTACAGGTAATTGAAGTACCGTTCCTTTAGGACCTTCCATTTCTCCTAAAATCACTTTTGCAGAAGGCTCAGAACTCGTTACTGCATTAATCGAAACAGTCTGACATTTTTGGGTTGTACCACAACTATTTGTTACATTCAAACAAACAGTGTAAGTACCATTTCTCGCATAAGTATGCGTAGGGTTTACCTCAGTTGAAGTAGTGCCATCTCCAAAGTCCCAAACGTAAGTTCCTGCTGGAGAAAGATTCGTAAAGAAAATTGTTTTCGCACTATTAGCATAAGTAAAATCAACTAAATTGGAAGTCCCTCCATTATCAATGGTCGCTTCGTATTGTCCAGAACAGTCATCAATGCTTGTTACGGTAAATTCGTAAGTTCCATTTAATAAACCTGAGATCGTTTCTGAATTCGCATTCGTTACTAAATTTCCAGTAGTTGTTCCAGTCCAAGATATTGTATAAGGTCCTCTATCTCCAGCCCAACTCAATTGAACACTTCCTTTTTCTCCACAAACACCATTCGTTACAGAACCAGCAATTCCTAGAACTACTCGATTATCATCAATCGTAATATTTTGTGTTTTTGAACCACAATCTCCAGCACTATTAACTGTTACTGTATAAGTTCCAGTATCTAAGTCATCAATCAAAATATCCGTTGTATTAGCCGTTCGATTGCCAGAAGTAGGTCCAGTCCAAGTAACTGCATATGGAGCAGTACCACTAATTACTGTCAATAGAATATTACCTCTATTATTACAAGAAGCCGCAGTTGGTTGACTACTAAAATTAACAGTAGCACCACCTGTTCCAGTATTTTTAACTTCAATAGATTGCGTAATACTACAACCGTTCTTATCGTTAACGGTGACAGAATAAATACCCGCTTCTAAATCAGTAATTTGTACTCCTGCACTCGCCGAAACAGTAGAACCTGTTGACGGACCAGTCCATTCAATTTGGTAAGGTCCATTTCCATTAGAAATTGTTAACCAAATAGCCCCTTCAGTAGTACAAGTTGCATCTCTACTTTCATAGGTAAAATTAACATCATTGCTATTAGAATTGATAACGACCACTTGTGATTTAGTACAACCAGAAGCATCGGTAATTCTAATGGTATATTCGCCATTAACTACATCGCTAATCGTATAAGAATTAGCCGCTGTAGTAATTGAACCAGTAATTGGTCCTGTCCATTCGATAATGAAATCAGGAACACCGTTTGAGATAGTTACTTGAATGCTACTAGGTTGACCACAAACAGCATCTCTACCAACAACATTTAAGCCGACTGCATTCGCGCCTTCACTTATCGAAATACCACTGCTAACAATACAACCATTTGCATCAATGGCACTAATCGTGTAATTACCTGCTGGCAAATCACCAATAGCATAACTATTGTCACTCACACTTTGAGAGCCAGATACTGGACCTGCCCAACTAAAAGTATAAGGTGCTTGACCATTAGATACGGTTGCATTTATGTTTCCATTAGCTGTACCACAAGTGGTATTTGTATTGGTTAAAGCTAAAGCTATATCGGTTCCTACTCCATCAATAACAATCGTTTTATTAGTTTCACAACCCTTATCATCTCTGACTGTTACTGTATAGGAACCTTCTACTAAATCTTCTATTCTATAACCATTAGAACTAATAACGGTAGAACCTCCCTCTGGGCCAGACCAATTAATTGTATAATCGGGTGCTCCGCTTGTAATACTTACTAAAATATTTCCGCCTCTATTACAACTTGCATCTGTGCCAATTAATCCAAAATTAACAGCGCCACCAGTATTGATAGCCACCCATTCTTTCGCCTCACATCCATTAGCATCTATGACCGTTACTGAATAATTTCCTGCAACAGAAAGACCATTTATCGTATATACATTATTTCTACTAGTTGCACTACCTGATAATGGCCCTTCCCAATCAATTTG
Organism: uncultured Saprospiraceae bacterium; assembly: GCA_964392805.1. Lineage (GTDB taxonomy): Bacteria > Bacteroidota > Bacteroidia > Chitinophagales > Saprospiraceae > JAFMDF01. The sequence goes on along the minus strand of CAYMSC010000279.1, from coordinate 1,562 downwards.
ATAATCAGCAACACCCCCGTCTATTCTTACTTCAATTGAACCACCTTGACCACATACATCATTGGTAGGAACTAATTGCAAACCTAAGTTGCCTCCAAGGCTATTTACACTAGCTGTTTCTTCAACAGTACATCCAATACCATCTCTAACTTCAATAGTATAGTTACCTATTGGTAAATCTGTCAATACAAATGATCTATTACCTGTGGTAACAGAACCAGTAATTCCTCCACCTACCCATGAAATAGTGTAATTTGAAATACCTCCACTGATGTTGACTACTATCATTCCTTCACTTCCGCAAGCTGCATCAGTAGCGTTTAAAGAAACTGCTAAGTCAGAACCGTTATCAAAAACAGTAATTTTTCTAGTACCAGTACAACCATTTGCGTCCGTTATATCGAAAGTATAATCTCCTGGTAATAAATCATTTACTACGTAACTATCCGTAGCAGATTGAGCAGAACCCGTAGTTGGCCCTGTATAATTAATTGTGTAGGGTGCTATTCCTCCTCCAATAGATATTAGCGTAGTCCCATCATGTTCACAAGCAACAGAAGTGGAGGCACTTAAATCTACTGATAATTCGCCACCACTACTTCTCAAAGTAATAGATTGTGAAGTACTACATCCATTAGAATCTCTTACTGTTATAGTATAAGTTCCTGCCGGTAATTTATCTATGGTATGGTTAGCTGAACTTGTCGAGAAAGAACCAGATACTGGTCCAGACCAACTATAACTATATCCTGCTACTCCATTATTGATGGTTGCTTGAATAGAACCACTTCCTCCACACATAGCATTAGTTACGCCAAGCGAAAGTCCTATATTACTTCCAGTTTCTCTTATAGTAACTGTTTGAGTTACCTCACAACCGTTTGCATCCCTAACTGTTATAATATAATTACCTGCTGGAAGACCTTGAATATTATACCCAGTCTCACTGGTAGTTATAGATCCTGCTGCTGCACCTGACCATATATAGGTATAGTCTGATGCCCCTCCACTAACTGTCAACCAAATAGAACCTCCGACATTACAAACAGCATCTGTCACATCTGTAGTTATGACAATATCACTGCCGCTTTCACTTACTTCGACTGTTTGTGTTGTAGAACAACCTCTCGAATCTCTTACTGTCAGGGTATAAGTGCCTGCTGGTAAATTATCAATGGTATGACTCGCTGAACTTGTCGAGAAAGAACCAGATACTGGACCTGTCCAACTGTAACTAAAGCCTGCTGTACCGCCGCTTATTGTTGCTACAATAGAACCTGGTCCGCTACAACCTGCTGCTGTTGATTGTGCTGTTAAACCAATATTACTATCTTCATTCGTGATGATTACGACCTGAGAAGCAGAACATCCTCTTGAATCTCTTACCGTCACGGTATAAGTGCCTGCTGGTAAATCTGCGATTGTTTGGCTCGATGAACTTGTGGAAACAGAACCAGATACTGGACCTGTCCAACTATAACTAAAGCCTGCTGTACCGCCGCTTATTGTTGCTACAATAGAACCTGGTCCGCTACAACCTGCTGCTGTTGCTTGTGCTGTTA